>JANMPW010000577.1:0-2971 GCA_031370065.1 Acidobacteriota bacterium | reverse complement strand
CAGACAGCAGCTCACCTTTGCCCTGGGACGGTTCGACGAAGGCGCGGCGTTGCTCCGCTACTGCGAATTCGATGATGACAAGCTGCCCCCGAAACCACGCGATGTTCTGGACATCGGCACCGGAAACGGCGGCGTCGCCTTCGCATTCGCGAACTGCCCTGACTATCGGATGACGTCGATCGACATTGGCCAAAATCGTGTTCTCAGGCACGTCGCTCGCTCGACAGGGCTTCGCGTGCGATATGCGCTGGCGAGCGGCCACGATTTGCCATATGCCGCCGAGACCTTCGATATCGTGCTCCTGATCGAGGCGATCGAGCACATCTCCAAACCACGACGACTGGGAAGAGAGATCATCCGCGTACTGCGCCCGGGAGGCGTCTGTCTCATCTCCACGCCGGCACGGCTCAGGTACCTGCTCGCGCCCGACCCTCACTATGGCGTGCGATGCATTGCCGGCCTACCGAATTTTCTCCAGCGGTTCGCCGTCAACTGGATTGCACGGCGCCGAATGACTTCGCCCGACGGCACCTCGTGGCCAGCGTACGATGTCGAGCATCTCTACTGGCACGTTCAGGGAATCACCGACCTGTTTCCGGGTCCAAAGACGGTCGCCGCACTGTTTGCTCGACCCATGAACGGAGGGCCGGTTTTCTCCAGAGAGTGGTGGCGGCGAACGCTGCGGAACTTCCTTTTCGATTACGTCCTTGTCTACAAAGCAGGTCGGAGTTAGCGCCGTCAGATCCGGTCGAGCTCGGCGACGGTGCGCTCTCCGACGACGTTGCCGGTGTTGAGCGTCGTCTTCGGCTCGATGAGCACGATCCAGCACTCCTCCTGCGCCGAGGGCTTGTGCTCGGTGCCTTTTGGCACGATGAAGAACTCGCCTTCGGAAAGCTCGATGTCGCCTGTGCGCAGTCCCATCCGCATCCGTCCCCGGACGACGAGAAACATCTCGTCCTCGTTCTCGTGGTGGTGCCAGACGAACTCGCCCTGGAGCTTGACGAGCTTGACCTGATGGTCGTTCAGGTCGCCGACGATCTTCGGGCTGAACTGGTCCTGGAAGAGTGCGAACTTCTCGAGCAGGTTTACCTTGTCCATGGCGGCTCACCTCCCCCGATCACATGCGGCCGGGCTCGGGGATCCCGAGGAGCCCGAGCAGGCGCGACATCTCCGTCCGGAAGATGCGCGCGATCGCCACCCGGCGGTTCCGGATTTCCGCGTCCGCTTCCTGGAGGATGGGCTGGCGGTGGTAGAAGTGGTTGAAGCTCTGGGCGAGGCCGAAGGCGTGGCGAGCGAGCGTCGCGAGCTCGAGCGAGTCCACGGCCCGTTCGGCGACGTCTGGCGTGGACGCGGCCTCGAGGGCGATCGTCCAGAGGTCGTCCTCCCAGTCCTGGCCGGCGAAGCCCCCGGCCGGTCGGTCGGCGGAGACGCCCCTTTCCTCGAGCTTGCGGAAGATGTTGTCCGCCCGCACGAGCGAGTACTGAAGGTACGGCCCGGTGTCGCCCTCGAAGTTCAGGGCCTCGTCGAAATCGAAGGCGATGATCTTGTTGCGGCCGACCTTGAGCAGAAAGTACCGCAGCGCGCCGATCGCGATGGCGCGCGCGTCCTGCTCGGCCGCGGGCGCGCCGCCCCCGGCATCCGCTCCGCGGCGGCTCGCGATCTCCGCGCGAGACCGCTCGAGAAGGAGCTCGACGAGGTCGTCGGCCTTGACGCCGAGGCCCTTGCGGCCCGACATCTCGACGAACGGCTTCTTCTCGTCCTCGGCGGAGAGGCGGTATTCCTCGCCGAAGCGCTCGGCCAGCTCGCGCGCCGCTTTCGGGGAGAGCGCCACGATCTCGTAGGAGAAGTGGACCGAACGGTCCGCCTCCGCCGTGTGTCCGAGCGCCCGCAGGCCCTCGCGCACGACCTTCTGAGGGTAGGACTGGCGCACGTCGATGACGTTGAAGACGCGCTCGCCATGCCCGAAGGCCGGCGCGCCTGCGGCCCCGCCCTCGTAGGCGGTCCTCCAGACGGCATGGTCGAGGACCGCGCGCGGGATCTCCTCCTCTCGGACGGAGCCCGAGCTCCAGGCCGGCCGGAACAGCGTGTAGTCGAAGTCGATCGGCAACAGGCCGAACTTCCAGAGCTGGTAGGCGATGTCCTTGCCCGTGTACGTGACGGTGCCGGTCGAGCGCACCAGGATCTTGTCGGGCTCCTCCATCCCGGTGAACTCTTCCGATTCGGTCAGGCGCAGCACCCAGCAGCCGGCGTGCTTGCCCTCGGTCTCGAGGTGGATGGCGCCCTTCTCCTTGAGCATCGTGAACGCGCGCGACCAGAAGTGCTTGTGCAGGATGTCGCTCTCGCGCGGCAGGACGTCGTAGGCGATGCCGAGGCGGCCCATCGTCGCCAGGTGCGCCGAGACCACGGCCTCGACGACCAGGGCGGCGATCTGCGCCGTCTCGTTGCCGCCGGCTTCGATTGCATGCAGCACCCCGTCGCGCCAGGCCTTCGTCTCCGGGCGCGCCGCGTAGGTCCGGCCGACCTCCGCGTAGAGGTCCCAGCAGAGGTAGGCGAAGCCCTTGGGATTCTCCGCGGCGCCGGGGAAGCGGCTGTCGCGAATGACCTGGCGGGCGGCCTCGACGGTCGAGATGCCGCGCAGGTGGACGAGCCCAGCGACGACGTCGGCGACCTGTACGCCCGTGTCGTCCAGGTAGTTCTGGACCTCGACGGAAAAGCCCAGGTGCCGCAGGGCGCGGACGAGGACGTCGCCGAGGACCGCGTTGCGCAGATGGCCGATGTGGGCCGCCTTGTTCGGATTGATGTTGGTGTGCTCGACGATGATCTTTCCCGGGCGCGGCGGCGGGGGTGGCGGCCCGGCGGACAGCGCCTCGACCACCGGTCCGCGATCGAGGAAGAAGTTTAAGTATCCGCCCCCCTCGACCCGCGCCTGCCGCACGCCCGCGGGAAGCTGGATCGCCGCTGCGAGCTCGGT
>JANMPW010000531.1:0-3394 GCA_031370065.1 Acidobacteriota bacterium | reverse complement strand
GTCGTTTCTCACCGGGAGCCTTGGCGACTTCCTCGACCGCAACTACGAGTCGGAGAAGGTCAAGGCGCTGTTTCTCGCGAACAACGTCTACGGCAAGCACGGGGGCCCCTATTCGCCCGGTACGGCGCTGGGCCTCTTGTTCCACCTTCTGTCCGGAGGCGAGCACGATCTGCAGGGCTTCTACGGTCACGTCATGGGCGGCATGGGCGCCATCACGCAGGCGATGGCTTCGGCCGCGCGCAAGTTCGGCGCCGAGATCCGGACGTCCTCGCCCGTCGGGCGAATCCTGGTGCGGGACGGCCGGACGACCGGCGTGGCCCTCGAAACCGGCACGGAGATTTTCGCGAAGGTCGTCGTCTCCAATGCCGATCCGAAGCGGACGTTCCTCGGCCTCGTCGAGCAGAAGGAGCTTCCCGAGGACTTCCGCAGCGCAATTGCCGGAATCAAGATGGACGGACCCTGCGCCAAGGTCAACTTCGTGCTCTCGGAGGAGCCGCGCGTCAACGGCATGCCGCGCGAGTTCGAAAAGTCGCAGCGCGCCCTCTTCACCCTGGTGCCCTCGCTCGAGTTTGCCGAGCGCTGCTACGACATCGCCAAGCTCGGGGAGATCCCGGAGGAGCTCTGGGTGGACTGCGTGGTCGCCTCGAACGTGGATCCGAGTCTCGCGCCGGAAGGGCGGCACGTCATGACCTGCTTCATCCAGTACGTGCCCTACCGGCTGAAGACGGGGACCTGGGACGAGAACCGGGAGCTGCTGGGAGACCGCGTCGTGCGCAAGATCGGTGAGTACGCGCCGAACGTGCCGGGCGCTGTCGTCGCGCGGCAGGTCCTGACGCCGCTCGACCTCGAGCGGACGTACGGCCTGACCGAGGGCAACATCTTCCACGGGGACTTGAGCCTCGAGCAGCTCTTCTTCATGCGGCCGGTGGCCGGCTTCGCACAGTACCGCACGCCCATCGAAGGGCTCTATCTCGTCGGCGCGGGCGCGCATCCGGGAGGCGGCGTGACCGGGGCGCCCGGTCACAACGCGGCCCGCCAGGTGCTCAAGGACATGAAGCGGCGGTTCGCATGAGCGCCGATCTCGAAAAGACCGCGGACGTCGTCGTCCTCGGCGCCGGAGTCATGGGCGCCTCGATCGCGTTCCACCTCGCGCGCCGTGGCGCCGGTCGCATCCTCGTGCTCGACAAAGGCGACGTCGCGGGGGGAGGCAGCGGCCGCTCCTCGGCGCTCGTGCGCATGCACTACAGTTTCCCGCCGGAAGTGGACCTGGCGGTCAAGAGCCTCGCGATTTTCCGGAGCTGGAAGGATTACGTGGGGCGCGACGGCGACTTCCGGCAAACCGGGTTCGTGCGGATCGTTCCGGAGAGCGAGCTGCCGCGCCTCGAAAAGAACGTCGAGATGCAGCGCGCGCACGGAGTGGACGCTCGCGTCGTTACGCGAACGGAGCTCGCCGGCATCGTTCCCGACTGGGACGTCGACGACGTGCCGCTGGCCGCGTGGGAGCCGGGCTCGGGCTACGGCGACGGCTCCGGGGTCGCGAACGACTTCTTGGAACGAGCGCGGGAGATGGGCGTCGCCTACCGGTCGCAGACGCGGGTCACCGGATTCCGCGCTGCCAGCGGCCGCGTCATGGGGGTCGCCACCGACCGTGGGGACGTCGCCGCGCCCATCGTCGTAGCGGCGACGGGCCCCTGGAGCCGCGCGCTCTTTGCGGGCGTCGGCTTCGACCTGCCGGTCGAAGGCGAGTACCACGAGGTTGCGATCCTGAAGAACCCTGCGGGCTTTGGCGGCGCGGGGCCGGCCTGCATCGACGGCATCACGACGACGTATTTTCGCTCCGAGGTCGGGGGGCTCACGCTCGTGGGCGACTTCTGGGGCAAGCGCGGCGCCGAGGCGAACCCCGACACGTTCGCGCAATCGGCATCGTCCGACTCGCTCGCGGGTCTGGTCGAGCGGATGGTGCGCCGCGTTCCGGCGCTCGCGGACGCCCAGATCTGGCGCGGCGTGACCGGCGTCTACGACGTCAGCCCGGACTTCCGGCCGCTGATCGGCGAGACGCCGGGAACGCGCGGCCTCTACGTCGTGTGCGGGTTTTCCGGGATGGGCTTCAAGATCTCGCCGGCCACCGGGCTCGTCGTGTCGGAGCTCGTCCTCGATGGCCGGGGCAGGACCGTGGACATCTCGGCGTTCGATCCCGAACGATTTGCGAAGGGTCAGCCGATCAAGGCGGAGTGGGAGTACGGCGACGAGGAGCCGGCGGCGTATACATGAAAGTCTTGAGTCATGAGTCATGAGTTGTGAATGGTGAGTTGAGGAGGCGACGTTGACGAAGAAGAAAGGCATTCTGGAACGGCTGGCGGAGGGCCCGGTTCTCGGCGACGGGGGCTACCTGCTCGAGCTCGAAAAGCGCGGCTGGGTGCGCGCCGGTCCGTTCACGCCGGAGGTGGCGCTGACGCGGCCCGAGGCGTTGAGGGAGCTGCACGTCGAGTTCCGCGAGGCGGGCGCCGAGGTGCTGCAGGCGCTCACGTTCTACGCCAGCCGCGACAAGCTCGCGACGGTGGGCCTCGAGAACCGCCTCGAGGAACTGAACCGCGCCGCGGTCCGCATCGCGAAAGAAGTCGCAGGCGACCAGTGCCTCGTTGCCGGCAACCTGTCGCTCACCTGGAAGTATGAGCACGGAAGTCCCTCATCGTACGATCGCGTGCGCAGCACGTTCGACGAGCAGCTCGCCGTGCAGGCCGAAGAGGGCATCGACTTCGTGATCGGGGAGACCTTCTCGTGGCTGGGTGAGGCCCTGATCGCCGTCGAGAGTGCGAAGAAAACGAAGCTTCCCGTCATGGTCACGGTGTGCTTCGAGAACAAGCCGGTCACCTCCGACGGCCAGACGGCCGCGGACTGCGCCAAGGCGCTGCAGGACGCGGGCGCGGACATCGTCGGCATCAACTGCCTGCGCGGGCCCGACACGACGCTCCCGCTGATCGAAGAGATGCGCAAGGCCGTCAAAGGTTTCGTCGCCTGCCAGCCCGTGGGCTATCGCACGGCGCCGGAAAAGCCGGACTTCACGAGCCTCGAGGCGTTTCCGTTCGAGCTCGACCCGCTCCAGCACTCGCGCCGGGAGATGGCTCGGTGGGCCCAGCAGGCGCGGGACCTCGGCATCAACTACATCGGCTCCTGCTGCGGCTCGGTCGCGATCCATGTCCGCGAGATGGCGCGGGCGCTCGGAAAGCTCCCGCCGGAAAACCGCCAGTGGAACGTGGACTACTCGAAGCCGATGTCGGCGTACGAGTACTACGAGCACAAGGACAATCCTTGAATTTTGCGGTGAACGTTACAGCTTGACACGGTTGACCCCTCCGACCCTGAGCATCGGGCTCAGGCTTGAGGGAGACCCCTC
>JANMPW010000514.1:0-2277 GCA_031370065.1 Acidobacteriota bacterium | reverse complement strand
TCGAGGCGACGACGAACAGCGAGGTGGTCCAGGAGATCCTGTATGTGCTCACGCGTCGCGGGCGGCGCGCGGACGCCGTCGTCCTGGCGCGCCGTGTGGCGTCTCTCTTTCCGGAGCTCTTGCCCGTGACCCGCGACGACGTTCTCGGCGCGTGTGACCTGGTCGAGCGCTATCCCGGGCTCGCGGTTCGCGACGCGATCCACGCCGCGTCGATGCTGCGAAACGGGATCAAGCGCGTCATCAGCGTGGACGCCGACTTCGACCAGATCCGCGAGCTGCGCCGGGTCGGGCCCGACCGCGCCTGATGAAATCCTGACTGTGAGCGGGCGGGACGCCGGCGCGCGATGTGTGGTATATATGGATTCCATACATACATGGAGGCGCCGATGGCTTCTCGAATTGTGAACATGACCGTTCCGGAGGCGCTTCTCGAGGAGGCCGACGCGGTGGCGCGGACGGAGGGTCGTACGCGCTCCGAGCTTTTCCGGGAGGCGGTTCGACGGTACGTGAGGACCGGCGGGGGGGCCCGGAAGGAATCGAAGCCGCTGCTCGCGCGGCTCGCGGGCCTCGCCGTCAGGGGGCCCCGTATCGCGGCTGACGACATCGACAAGATCGTCTATCGGCACCGCGCCGCCCGATGACCCACGCGGTGCTCGTCGATACGAGCGCGTTCTATGCCTTGCAGAGCACCGGGGACTCGCGCGAGCACGCTCTTGCCACCGCCGCGGCCGAGCGTTTCGAGCCGGACCAGGTTGTACTCGTGACGACAGACTACGTGCTCGACGAAACCTACACGCTTCTTCGGTCAGCAGTCGGCCATCGAGCCGCCGTCCGATTCGGCCGGGAGATTCGGCGGGGCGGAATCGAGATCGTCCAGGTGGGGCCGGAGACGCAGGAGGAAGCCTGGCGAATCTTTGAGCGGTACCGGGACAAGGACCTCTCCTTCACCGACTGCGCGAGCTTCGCCGTGATGAAGCGCGGAAGGATTCGCCTGGCTTTTACGCTGGATCGGCATTTCCGGCAGTTCGGCTTCGAGACGGTTCCGGCGATGGCCGGTCCCGCGCGCTGAGGGTTCTCTTCCTCGAGCATGAGCGGCTACAGGTACAGCTTCCAGAACTCCAGCATCTTCTCGAACAGGTGGATGCGCGCCGGCCGGTCCTCGATCGTGTGCTTGCGCATCGGGTAGACCATCATGTCGAAGGGCTTGTTCGCCTTGATCAACTCGTCCACGAAGCTCCACTCGTTCTGCGGGTGGACGTTGTCGTCGTAGGTGCCGAACACGAGCATCAGCCTCCCGTGGAGGTCCTTGGCGCGCGGGATGAGCGAGAAGAGCGCGTATCCCTCCGGGTTGTCGGCGGGCGTCTTCATATAGGTCTCGGCGAACTTCGTGTCGTAGAAGTGCCAGTCGGTGACGGGCGCGACCGCGATGCCGGCCTTGAACTCCTGCGAGCGCGTCATGACGAGGAGGGTATCGGTCCCGCCGCCGCTCCAGCCCCAGACGCCGACGCGCGCGGCGTCCACCCAGGGCTGCGCCTTGAGCCACTTCACTCCGGAGACGATGTCGTTCAACTCGCCGTCGGTCATCATCTTCCGGACGATGGTGTTCTCGAGCGCCTTGCTCTGGCCCGTGGCGCTGCGCGGATCGACCGAGAAGACAACGTACCCGCGGTCAACGAGGACCTGGTCGAAGTAGGCGTTACCCGCGAACGAGTAGTCCCACGAGTCGTTGACGGTGGGCGCTCCCGGTCCGCCGTAGATGTAGACGATCGCGGGGTACTTCTTCGCAGGATCGAAGCCCCGCGGCTTGACGATCCGGGCGGGCAGCGCGAAGCCGTCGGCCGCCGGCACGGTGAAGAGCGACGCCGCCTGGAACTGGAAGGGCGCCACGATGTCCGCGCGTGACGGCGTGACGACGGCGCGCTGCTTGCCGCTCGCCTCGTGGACCGAGAGCGACGGCAGCGTGTCGTGTGTCGAGTGAACGTCCACGTAGGATCGCCGGTCGGGGCTCATCGTGATCCGGTGCGTCCCGTCCTCTTTGGTAAGTCGTTCCATCCCGGTGCCGTCGAGTCGGATGCGGTAGAGATGCCGCTCGACCGGCGACTTCTCGAGCGCGGTGAAGTACACCCATCCGCCCGCCTCTTCCACCCACGCCGATCCGAGCGGCGCGCCGTAGAAGCCGGAGGGGCCGCGGACGGACCAGGGGCCGCGCGTCACGGCGTTGAGGAGCTTGCCGTCGATCCCGTAGAGGTAGAGGTGCGTGTGTCCGTCGCGCTCGGA
>JANMPW010000654.1:0-2246 GCA_031370065.1 Acidobacteriota bacterium | reverse complement strand
GACCTTTAGCTCCGGAGGCTAACGCTCTATCCGGACTGAGCTACGGGCGCAAAGAACGACGCGAGAAACTTCTGGGGTGAGTGAAGGGGTTCGAACCCTCGACTTCCAGATCCACAATCTGGCGCTCTAACCAGCTGAGCTACACCCACCGTCGAGCGGGGCAGTCTATAGGGATGGGGCGCGGGGGGTCAAACCGGCGCAAACGCAGGCGGGCCTATTTGCGGGTGTCCCTGGCATTGTCGGCCAGGACCTTGAGCTCGATCCGGGCCAGGCCGTAGGCGGACCGGACGACGTCCCCGTAGACGATCAGGCGCACAGGCCCCTCGTTGTCGGGCAACGGCCCGGCCGCGGATTCGGCGACGAGGAAGACCTTGGGATTGGCCCGGTTCATCCGCAGCTCACCGACCGAAAAGACGACCGTGTAGCCATCGCGCGCCGTCGCGAGAACGACTTCTGCGGCAGTCTTGCGTTCGCCCGCCATCGTCCGAAGGTCGAGGCCGTTCTTTTCGAGAACGGCGAGCAGCGGCGTGCCGTGGTAGACCGTGACGCCTCCGTCGGCGTCCTCGAGCCGGACGTCTCGCGCTTCCCGGCCGAGCAGCGACTCGGGGGCGAGTGGGCGGTCGGCCACCCCGGGCAGGCGAAGGACCGGCGGCGGTTCCACGGCGCGGAGCGCCGCCGCGGCGAGCAATGCGAGGGCGAGGAAAGGGCGTCGAATCATGAAGGTGCCCGATTCTACTCTCGCCGCGGCCCTTTGCTATGGTGCGGCCGATGCGCAGAGGCTTTCGTCTTCCAGCCCTCGTCGCCCTCGTCGCTCTCGCGCCTGGCGGCCTTTCGTGCGGGGGCGGCAAAGAGGCTCCGGTCGCCGTCACGCCGATCACCGCCGTCGAATCGTCTGACGATGCGGTGCGAGCAAAGCGCGCCTCCGGGCCAACGCGGCCGGTCATCTGGATCGGACTCGACGGCGTCGATTTGGAGCTCGTCGACCGATTCGCGGCACAAGGCCGCATGCCGAACTGGAAGCGCCTCTCGTCCGAGGGCTTCTCGGCGAAGCTCGTGAGCCAGCTTCCGCTGCTCTCGCCGATTCTCTGGACGACCGAGGCGACGGGCGTGACGCCGGACATCCACCGGGTTCTCGACTTCCAGGAGGTCGACCCGGCCTCGGGGCGCAAGGTGCCGATCTCGGGCAACTCGCGCGCGGTGCCGGCAATCTGGAACCTCGCCTCCGCGGCCGGGCTCAAGGTCGGCGTCGTCGGATTTTGGGCGACGCATCCCGCGGAAGAAGTGAACGGCTTTTTCGTGAGCGATCACGCGAGCCCGATCCTGTTCGACAGGCTTCCGCTGGATGGATCGGCTTACCCGACGTCGCTTTCGGCCGGCGTTGCGCAGGTGAGCGGGCGAGACGGCCGAGTCCTGGCCTCGGACCTCGCTCCCTTTCTGGCGATGCCTTCAGCCGACATCGCGGCCGCACTGGGTGCAGGCGTCGGAATGGAGAACCCGGTCGTGGCGCTCTCGCGCATCCTCGGCGCAACGCGCGCGACGCAGCGCATCGCGCGCGACCTCTACGACCGCAACCTTCCGAATCTCACATCCGTGTACTTCGAGGGCACGGACGAAGTGGGACACGTCTTTGCGTCTTACACGCCGCCGCGTCTCGTCTGCGCCGCTGTGCGAGACGAGGACGTTGCTCGCTACGAACGCGTCGTCGAGACGTACTACGGGGTGATCGATCGCATCCTCGGACAGTGGATGCGTCGGGCGGAGGAGGACGGCGCGACGCTCATCGTCACGTCGGACCACGGCTTCAAGTGGGGCGACGACCGGCCGTGCGGCTTTGCATCGGGAAACTGGAGCACGGCCGCCTTCTGGCACCGTTCGGAGGGAGTGTTTGCTGCGTGGGGCGCGAGTGTCGCCCCGTCCACCTCGGCCAGCCGCGGGACGATCTCGATTCTCGACGTTGCGCCGACGATCCTGGCATTGCTCGGCCTGCCGTCCGATCCGCGAATGCCTGGCGCGCCGGTCCGGGCGGCGTTTCCCGGGTTGACTCTGCCGCGCGCCGCGGCGCCTTCGGACCTCGTCGTGCGGCGCGTGTCGGCCGCGGCACCGTCAGTCGAGGAGTCGAGCGAGTACGCGAAGAAGCTGCTGGCCCTCGGATACCTGTTGCCCGGCGAGGCGCAGCCGCTTCCGTTAGCCCCGACCGGAGGCGAGAAGCCGGGCATGACGGAAGGCGCGTGGAACAATCTCGGCGT
>JANMPW010000474.1:0-5842 GCA_031370065.1 Acidobacteriota bacterium | reverse complement strand
TGAACCTTGTCGACGGCGAACGTCGCGTCCGGCGAGTGGCACGCTGCGCACGATTCACCGAAGGGTGCCGTCATCTGGAACGCATGGGCCGCCTGATGCTTTTCGCTGTGACAGCCGAGGCAGGCCGCCGCAATCGGTTGCATCGGCGTGTACCAGTCGCGCTCCGTGATCGTCGGAATCCGGGTTGCAAGGACATCGTCTTCCGGAACCTGCTGCGTGTCCGGGATGTGGCACTGGAGGCAGTCGCGCCGGTCGCCGGGGTAGCGCACCTTGTTGAAGTTGATGGGATTGGGCGGCGCCGGGGGTATGAAGAAGCCGTAGATCGTGTACTCCTGAGCCAACGCCTCGCCGGTGTGGATGCGGTGGATCATCCTTTTCATGTCGACCGACTCGGGCGGATTCTGGTCCGCGGGACGGCGCGCGGCGTCGTTCTCGTTGGGATTATGGCAGATCACACACATCTCGGTGTTCTTGCGGAAGCTCCCGTGGAGGGCGAGCTTGTCGTGGCACTTGTTGCAGTTGGCGAGATCCACCACCTGACGCCGGGGCATGGCCTCACTGTCGGTGACGGCGGCGTAGAAGACCGGGTTGAACGCACTCTCCGTAACGGTCGAGCTATCCATGGGAGCCGGGTCGAGCGTGACGGTCCTTCGGGCTTCGAGGCTGAACGCCCACGTGCCGCTGGCATCCGACGGGATCGCGTGCGTGAACGTGTAGGTGGCCGTCGCCCCGTCGAACGACGCGCCGTCGGCCCGTTCTCGGAAATTGTTGGGATTGACCGCGTAGTCGGTTGTCGGCCCACCCATCAAGACGGCCAGGCTCGAGCCGAACGTGGCCGGATCGATGGGCGTCCCGTCATTTTGTTTGAGCTGGAACTTGATCGTGGGGTTCTGGCCGGGGGCGGTGTTCGTCACGGACACGATCGTCGCGTTGATGCCCTTCAACTGCGTCGACTTGAACGGTACCGTGTGCGCGCCCTGGACCGAGGCATCCCATTCCCTGCTGCCCACGGGCACGTGGCACGTCGAGCACAGGTTGTCATTCAACTGAGGTCCGCCCGGATGGTTCTCGCCCGTCGTCCAGTTAATGTCGTCATGGCAGGAGGCGCAGGCCGCGCGAGTCGGATACGTGTACCAGTTGGGGGCCTGCGTGGCCGGCGCGGCGTGGCAGGTCGCGCAGTTGCGGATGTCCTGCGGGAAGACGACGGTCGAGAAGTCGTTGACCGATTGCTGAAAGCCGATGATCTGATACGGAGTCCCCGCCTCGACGCTCGGCAGGTTCTCGCCCCTGTGGATCTTGTGGACCATGACCCGGAAGTCCACGGTGTTGCCCGTGTCCGGGTCGACCGTTTGCGGCGAGTGGCAGAGGACGCAGAGCTTGACGTCCCGCCGCGAGCCGCCGTGGGCGGACAGCGGGTTGTGGCAGGTGTTGCAAGCGCTGTTGTCGATCATGTCCCAGACCTGGGTGACGGGGGCACCGTCCGGGACGAAGTCCTGCTCGACGTTCGCGTAGTAGTTCTTGTCCTGGATGCCGGCCATGTTGCGTGTGGCGTAAATGCCGAGCGTCGTGGTGACCGTCGCGTCGTACCCCGCCGGCAGAGCGGTCGCAAACGTGTAGATCGAGTGGCCGAGGTCGACGTCGTTCCATGTCCCCCTCGAGTCGGCGGCGGCCTGCGTGGCCGAGACGCCCGTGATCGGGCTCGTCTGGACGCGTGTCGTGTAGGAGGTGTAGTTGCGCGAGCCCGCGTCCCACCAGGCGAGAATGAAGCTGATCGAGATCGGGCCCGCCGTGATCTGCCCGTTGCGGTCGAGAGGCTGGTCGAGATCGTCCACGTAGGTGACGTCCACGACCGGCTTACGGTCCGCATCGATCGTGACGCTATTGACGGTGATCTTGAGGCCCGGGCGGATATAGCCAAACTCGTCGGCCGACAGCCAGAATTCTTTCTGGTGCGGCGCGTAGATCGTCTTCGGGTCGGTCGCTTGCGCCGCGCCCGCCCGCGAGACGATGCGCGTGACGCGGGTGTTCGACATCGGCAGGACGACGAACGCGCCCGCAGTCATCGCCATGACCAGACCACCGCGCAGCGACTTCATGACGCTACCTCCTCGTCTGGAAACCCATCGGACCGTATCGAGCTCATAAGCGTGAACAAACCATATGGCTTCATTTTCCTCAATTCAACATCCATCGTCTTATCTCTCGCAATGGCTCGCATGCGGCTGATGCGTTTTCATCAATCACGACGACGAACTCGCGTCCGAGCAGCTCCGCGCAGAAACGCGCGAGCGTTTCGTTCGAGAATTCCTGCCAGCCCCGGCAGGGGCCGGGAGCACCCGATTGGGCGTCGCAGGTCACCCGGACTCTCTGCGCAATCTGCTCGGAGATCTGCCAGAGATCGGCCAGGCGCTCGATCTGGGGGCGTGTCAGGTGTGTGCTCTCGCCGAGTACGGTCTTCCAGCGCTGGTGGAACTCGTGGTCATTCCAGCGACGGAAGCCGCGGCAGAAAATACCGCGCTCGGCCGCGACCTGGCAGGTCGAGTGCTCGCCGTCGCAGAGGCGGTTGAGGCAGCGGCGCAGCGCGGCGATCGCGGTCTGGCGGCCCCAGGTGACTGGAGGCGAGCCGGCGGACGCCAGCATCAGGGCCGCCGCCGGACGCGGGGCGGTCTGACGACCGTGACCGGACGGGTCGCCAGGTAGATGAGCCGCAGCGCCGTTCCGCCGACGACCCATTCGCGCAGCGTGTCGCGACCTTCGCTGCCGACGACGACGAGGTCGGCCTTGAGCCGGTCGGACTCGCGGCGGATCGCCTCGGGGATCGACTCGTGCAGTCGCGCTCCGACCACGTGCAGATCGGCCGGGACTCCGGAGCGTCGCAGGGCTCGGGCCGCCGCGGCAAGCAGACGCTCGCCGCGCTTGAGCGCTTCCTGCGCTCCCGGGCCGCGCTTCTCGCCGGTGACAGTGATGACGGTCAGGGCGATTCCCGAGCACCCGGCAAGGTCGACGGCAAACCGAAGTGCCGCGTCGCTTCCGCGCGAACCGTCGGTTGCGACGAGGACCCTGCGCTTGCGGGCGGCAGAAACTCGGCGAGCCACAGAATCCCGTATAACAGGGGCGCCGCGGGCAGGCATGATGCATTTGCACCAAAGACGCGCTTGCACCAGGACGGACGCGACCGCTTCCGGCTCGGGTCGGGCGGGCCGGGCGCTAGTAGACGATCCTCCTCGACCGGTTGGGCGGGGGCCGGCGCTCCACCCGGATGCGCGCGTCGAGGACCCGCGTTCCCCGGGCCAGGACCTTGACCGGGTTCAAATCCATCTCGCGGACTTCCGGGCACGCCTCGACGAGGGCCGAAACGCGCAGAAGCAGCTCGCGCAGGGCCGACTCGTCGGCCTTCGGCGCCCCGCGGTAGCCGCGCAGCAGCGCGGTGCCCCGGACCTCATCGAGCATGGCCGCCGCGTCGGAGTCGGTGAGCGGGTGGAGGCGAAACGCAGCGTCGGACAGCAATTCGACGAGGGTCCCGCCGCTGCCGTAGACCACGAGGGGGCCGAATGTCGGGTCCCGCACGACTCCGACGATGACCTCGACGCCGCCCGTCACCATCGGCTGCACGAGAAAGGCCGTGAGGCCCCCGAGCCGGGAGGCCATCTGCTCGGCGGCCGCGCGCACGGCGGTCGCGTCCCCGAGCCCGAGGCGCACGCCGCCGACCTCCGTCTTGTGGAGGATCGCCGGGCCGACGGCTTTGAGCGCGACGGGAAAGCCGACCTCCCCGGCGGCAGCGGCAGCGGCCGTCGGATCAGCCGCGAGGCGCAGGGGGGCCGCCGGCACGCCGAAGGCGGAAAGAAGGCGGGTGCACTCCAGGGGATCGAGCCAGCCGCCTCCGCGGCCGAGCGCGGCATCGACGACGGAGCGCGCGTCTTCGGGATGGAGGTCGCCAAACTCCGGAATGGAGCCGGGCGGGCGTTCGCGCCACTGCCCGTACTCGACCGCGCGGGCGAGCGCCATGGCGGCAGGCTCGGGAAACGCATAACTCGGGATCGGTTGAAGAATCGCCGGCGCGCCCCGCGCGCTCATGAAGATGGCAAGGACGGGCTTGCCGCCGGCATCGTGGGTTCCCTCGACGATCGCGCGAGCCACGGCCTCCGCGCCGGTCGCGATCGGGGGAATGAAGATCACGAGCACGCTGTCCACGTTCGGGTCCGCGAGCACGAGCCGCAGCGTGCGGACGTAGTGGTCGGGCGGGGCGGCCGCGAGCATGTCCACGGGATTCGCGACGCTCGCCGAGGCCGGCAGAAATGCGCGCAGCGCGGCGGCCGTCTCGGCGGAGAGTGCGGGCAGCTCGAGCCCCTGCGCCTCGCAGGCGTCGGCGGCGAGGATGCCCGGGCCGCCCGCGTTGGTCACGATCGCGACCCGGCGGCCCGTGGGCACCGGCTGGTGCGCGAGCAGGGCGGCGACGTCGAAGAGCTCCTCGAGCGTGCCCGTCCGGATGACGCCGGCCTGCCGGAAGAGGGCGTCCACGACGGCGTCGCTTTCGGCAAGCGCGCCTGTGTGGGAGGAGGCTGCGCGTGCGCCGGCCCGCGAGCGTCCGGCCTTGACGGCGACGATCGGTTTGCGTCGGGCGACGCGGCGCGCGATGCGTGAGAAGACGCCGGGGCTGCCGAAGCTCTCGAGATAGAGCAGGATCACGTCGGTCCGCGGATCCTCGGCCCAGTACTGCACGAGGTCGTTGCTCGAAACGTCCGCCTTGTTTCCCACGGAGACGAAAGTCGAAATGCCGAGGTTCAGGCGCGCCGCGTAGTCGAGAAGGGCGAGTCCGAGGGCCCCGCTCTGCGACGAGAGCGCCACCCGGCCTTCGGGCGGATGGGTCGGCGCGAACGTGGCGTTCAGGCTCACCGCGGGATTCGTATTGACGAGGCCCATGCAGTTGGGCCCGACCATTCGCATGCCGGCGTCGCGAACCTTCTCGAGCAGAGCGGCTTCCCGGCCGCGGCCCTCCTCGCCCGTTTCGCTGAACCCCGCGGTGATGACGACGACGCCCTTGACGCCTTTCGCGGCGCAGTCGTCGATCGCCGCGGGGACGGCGACGGCCGGAACGGAGATGACGGCGAGGTCCACGGGCCCGGGGACGTCGGCGAGGCGGGCGTAGCAGCGGACCCCTTCGATCTCGGAGGCCGACGGGTTTATGGGAAAGACAGATCCGCGAAAACCCGCTGCATGGACGTTGTGAAGGATCTCCGCGCCTATCTTTCCGCGCTCGCGGCTGGCGCCGATGACCGCCACCGAGCGGGGTTCGAAGAGCCTGGCCATCGAGGCGGCGGCTGCCCTCTCCGAGCGGTCCGCCGATTTTTCCTCGAAGTCGGGCGTGGGCGTCAGGGACACAACGATGCGGTCGCCTTCGGGGCCCGTCCGCCTCTGCATCGGGAAACCGCAGTTGGCGAAGACGTCGAGCATGCGCGGGTTCGGCCCTGGAGCCCGGGCCTCGAGGGTCCCGATGCCGCGCGCGCGCGCAATCTCGGCGAGGCGTTCGAGTAGGCGCGTGCCGACTCCCTGACCTCGCAGGGCCTCTTCGACGGCGAAGGTCACCTCCGCCCGCGCCGGGTCGGACGCGTCACGGCGGTAGTGCGCCACCGCGACGATCCGACCCGCGCCCTCGCCGACGTAGCCGAAGCGATCGCGGTAGTCCACCGCGCAGGCGGACGCGGCCGTCTTGGCGTCCGGCCGCCCGATGCCGAAGAAGCGAAAGTACGCGCTGTCGGGGGCCAGGCGCCGCTCGAACTCGAACAGAGCCGCCGCATCCGCGGGCCGGATGGGGGACAGACGAAGGGTCGAGCCGGAGCGCAGG
>JANMPW010000473.1:0-2832 GCA_031370065.1 Acidobacteriota bacterium | reverse complement strand
GGACGGCGTCCTTCGCGCGCAGGGCGCCGACGCGGCGCGGGTGCGGGCGCGCAGCCCCCGGCTCGTCGCCATCGCACAACGGGCCGTGAGGGAAGGCGTCGCGCTGCTCGACCCGCGCCTGACGTACCGCCTTCTCGACGTGCGCCTCCGGGAGCCCGGGCGCCTCGTCCTCGAGGACGGCGCAGCGCTAACGGGGCCTCTTGTCGCCAGACTCCTCTCTGGCGCCAGTTGGGTGGCGGTCATCGCCGCGACGGTCGGCGCACGCCTGGAAGCCCGCGTTTCCCGCATGTTCGGCCGTGACCTGCCCTACGCCCTCGCGCTTGACGGGCTCGGGTCGTGCGCCGTCGAGGCGCTGTCCCTCTCGGCTCGAAGCCTCGTCCGCGAGCTCGCGCGTCGGGAAGGACTGCGCGCGACGACTCCCGTCAGCCCGGGGATGGAAGGCTGGCCGCTCGAGGCGGGCCAGCAGGAGATCTTCCGGCTGCTCGACCCCGTCCTCTCCGGCGTCCGTCTGACTTCCGGGAGTTGGATGCTCCCGCGAATGTAACTTTCCATGGTGTTTGGAATCGGGGCCGCAGCCCGCGACGACGGCCAGGTCTGCGACGCCTGCACCGCACGTGATTCCTGCCGGCATCGGAAACGTCATGGAACGCCCGGTTAGCGGCCGGCCGCGCCGCCCCCCCGGCATCGTCGTCGTGGATCTTCAGCCCATCGGGCGTCGCGCTGAGGTGCCTTCCGGCAGCACGCTGCTCGAGGCGGCCCGATCGGCGGGCGTCGAGCTCCAGTCGATCTGCGGCGGCGCCGGCGCTTGCGTAGGCTGCCTCGTGCGGGTCGTAGAGGGCGACGTCTCGATCCCCTCGACCGCCGAGCGGGAAGAGCTATCGGAATCGAGCGTCGCCGAGGGCCTGCGCCTGGCCTGTCAGGCCGTGGCGCTCGGCGACGTACGCCTCGACATCCCGCCCGAATCTCTCACCGCGGCCCAGCGCCTGCAGGTCGAAAGCGAGGACGAGGACGTTTCGCCCGGCATGGCGACGGCCTCCCGCGGGCGGATCGGCCTGGCCGTCGACATCGGGACGACCAAGATCGCGGTTTTTCTCGTGGAACTCGACGGCGGTCGGACCCTCGCCCGGCGAGGAGTGATGAACCCCCAGATCGCCTACGGCGAGGACGTGATCAGCAGGATCGCTTACGCCGACCGCCATTTCGACGGAGGGCGGGTCCTGCGGCGAAAGTTGATGGACACGTTGAACCGGACGGTGGCTGAGCTCTGCGGGCAGATCGGCGTCGCCCCCGAACGAGTCGTCGAGGCCGTCGTAGTGGGTAACACGGTCATGCACCACCTCTTTGCCGGTCTGCCGGTCCACGCGCTCGGAACCGCTCCGTACCGCCCCGCCGCTACCGAGTCCCTCGCCCTCGCAGCCGGGGCAGCCGGCCTCGTGCTGTCGCCAGGCGCGACGCTCTACCTGCCGCCCAACATCGCGGGATATGTCGGGGCCGATCACGTGGCCATGCTGCTCGCGGCCGGCGTCGGCTCGACGCCACGGACGACCCTCGCGATCGACATCGGAACCAACACTGAGATCAGCCTTGCGACCTCGGGCCGAATTCTCTCCTGCTCGTCTCCATCGGGGCCCGCCTTCGAAGGCGCGCACATCACGGCCGGGATGCGCGCCGCTCCGGGTGCCATCGAACGCGTGGACATCTCCGGGGGCGCCATATCGTTCTACACGATCGAGCGCAGGCCCCCGATCGGCATCTGCGGTTCGGGGATCCTGGACGCAGTGGCGGAAATGCTCCGGGCCGGACTTCTCGACCGCCGCGGGAACCTCGCCGCAAACGGGCCGGGGATCCGCCTGGCGTCCGGCCGTACCGAATTCCTCCTCGCCCCCGCCGCCTCAACGGGACACGGGCGCGACATCGTCGTGACCCGCGGCGACGTCAACGAGATCCAGCTCGCGAAGGCCGCGATCCGCGCGGGAATCGACGTCCTGCTCGCTGAGGCAGCCATTGCCCCCTCGGGCCTGCAGGAGATTGTGGTCGCGGGCGCCTTCGGCTCCTACCTCGATGTCTCGAGCGCCGTGCGCATCGGGCTCCTCCCGAACCTTCCGCTCGAGCGGTTCCGGCAGATCGGAAATGCGGCGGGCGCCGGCGCCCGCCGGATGCTCGTCCGGCCGGAGGAGCGCCGCCGAGCCGAGGAAATCGCGCAGCGCGCCGAATACGTGGAGCTGGCGGCGCACCCGGCGTTCCACCGCGGTTTCGTGACCGCGATGAGCTTCGAGGACTGACGGACGGGGCGCTGTCTGGCTAGGGCAACGTGACGACGACTTTGCCGGTCGTCCCACGCCCGGCAAGGGCGCGGTGTGCGTCGGGCAGGCGGTCGAAGGAGAATCGCGGGCCGAAGATCGGGCGGATTCGTCCGTCCTTCCAGAGCGCGAAGACATCCCGGGCCGCTCGCTGGAGCTCGCCCGTGCGGTCCGGCAGGAGCGACAGGTTGAAGCCGATCAGGGTCTTGCAGGATTGGACAAAGCTGTAGGGGGAGAAGAGCCCCATCGCGAAGAGCTCCCGGGCCGCGGTCAGCTTCGCCACGCCCGACGCGCCGGAGGCGGCGGCGAATCCGTAGAGCACGTACCGGCCCGACGGACCGAGCCGCCGCCAGAGCCTCCGGAAGATCCGGCCGCCGATCGCGTCCACGACGACGTCGGCGACTCCGCCGAAGGTGCGATCGATGAGCGCGTCGGCCGCTTCGTAGGTTCCGACATCCGCAGCGCCGAGCTCGCGGCATGGCGCGATCTTCGCCTCCGAGCCGACGAGCGCGATCACCTTCGCCCGCTTTTC
>JANMPW010000461.1:0-4217 GCA_031370065.1 Acidobacteriota bacterium | reverse complement strand
CGGCCAGCCGTTGCGCCCCCTCGGCGATGTTGACGGCGTGATCGCCGATGCGCTCGAGGTCGTTGTTGATCTTGAGCGCGGCAATCAGGAGGCGCAGGTCCACGGCCACCGGCTGCTGCAGCGCGAGCAGTGAGATCGCGGACTCCTCGATGGCCAGCTCCATCCGGTCGATTTCCTCGTCGGCGGCGATGACGCTGCGCGCCTTCTCGGCGTCCATCTCGGTCAGTGCCTCGATCGAACGATGGATCTGGCGCTCGACCTCCCCTCCCATCAGGATGAGCTGGCGCCGGACGTCTTCGAGTTGCTCTGAGAAATGCTCTTTCACGGTCTCTCTCCTGCCCTGGTGCTTTCGGTCCTAGTTCCACAATGCTTCGGCGGAAAGCATCTCGAGGTCCTTCTGGTGCACCGCTTCGCCGCTGCCGGCGGGCACGGCCCGGAAGGCGACCCGGCGGTCGAATACCCGCTCGAACAGGTTTGCCTTCTTGCGCGCCGCGTCGAGCTCGGGCTCGCAGTCGGCCCGTGCGCTCGCGTCGAGCTCGATCCGCCGGGCCTTCACGCGGCAGGTCACGGCCGTCACGATCTGGCGATGGCTCCGGTCGAGCCCGTCGGCAATCCTCAGGATCGCGGCGAGCTTCTCGACCACGGCCTGCAGGTACGGGTTCAGCCGCCGCCAGTTCTCGTGGGAGTCTTTCGGGCGTCCGCCCTTGTGGTACCGGGCGAGCGAGGCCAGCACCTCGATCTCGTCGGACGAGAAGCCCGTCAGGTCCCCGTGCGTGATCAGGTAATACGAGTGCCGCTGGTGCTTGGCGTACCCGATGTAGCAGCCGATGTCGTGCAGGAGCGCCCCGTACTGGAGCCACTCCCGCTCGGTCGCCGTCAGCTGGTGCAGAGCGTGTGTCTGGTCGAAGATCTCGAGCGCCAGCCGCGCGACGTGGGCGGCGTGCAGGACCTCGGCGTCGCCGCGGCGCAGGAGCCGGTCGACGCTGCGCGCGCGCATGTCCCGGTTGACCGGAACGCGCGTCTCGCCGTGCCGGGCGACGTAGTCGAGGAGCAGCCCCTCGCGCAGGCCGCGTTCGCCCACGACGATCGCGTCGGCTCCCGTGCGCTTGAGGATCCAGTCCAGCAACAGCCCGCCGGGAACCGCGATGTCGCGGCGACGCGGATCGAGGCCGGGGACGCGGAGCTTGTCCTTTTCGCTCGTCCGCTGCAGCAGCCGGTTGACCTTTTTCAGGGCCGCGCGGGTCAGCGTCCGGTGGCCGGTCGGGTTCGGCTCGCGGCCGAGGATCGCCGCCTCGTGGACGAGCGAGAGCGACTGGATCGTGCCCGACGAGCCCACGCAGGTCTTGAAGCCCTTCTTGCGGACCGCCTGGACGGCACGCTTGGCCACGGCGCGAATCGCCTTCTTCATCGCCAGGATGTCGCGATCCGAGGGCGGATCGCTCCTGGCGTGCCGGTCGGTGAGGCGGACCACGCCGAGCGGCAGGCTTTCGGTCAGGAGCACGCGCGAACCGTTCGAGACGACGAACTCGGTGGAGCCGCCACCGATGTCGACGAGGAAGAGGGGATCGTTGGTCGCGGGGAATTCGCTTCGCACGGCGAGGTTGATGAGCCGGGCCTCCTCTTCGCCCGAGATCACTTCCACGCGAATCCCCGTGCGCTTGCGGACGGCGGCGACGAAGTCGTCGGAGTTCGTCGCCTCCCGCACTGCGCAGGTGGCCACGGCGCGCACCACCTCGGCGCCCGAGCCGTTGGCGAGCTTGACGAGGTGCTCGACCGTGGACGCTCCGGCCTCGATGGCCTCCGGCGACAGCAGGCCCGTCCGCAGGGTCTCGCTGCCCAGGCGGACCATCGCCTTCTCGCGCAGTACAACGTCGAGGGTCCCATCCTCTTCGACATTGGCGACGAGCAGCTTGATGCTGTTGGTGCCGATGTCGATCGCGGCCAGGGTCTTCATGGAGGCGCCAGTCTCCCGCCGCGGCTGCGGGACTGCGTGAAGGTCGCGTGAAGAACGCGTGAAGTGATGCTCCTCTATCCTCGCGCCCTATAATAGCGCCCCGTGAAAGAAAGCGCTCCGGTCTGGAAGGCCCGCATGCGGGCGCTCGAGACCGCCCGCAAGGCCGCCAAGCGCGGAGACCCCGAGGGGCTTCGCGACCTCGGCGACGCGCTCCACCACATCCGCGTCACGGCGCGCGTGCTCGGACCGCGCGCGATCGCGCGCAAGGCGAAGCGGATCGCGCGCGCCCTCGCGCGCCAGGCGCAACTCGAAGCCGACGGGCGATTGCTCGAGCGCATCGGGCGCCTCGGCTTCCTCTCGCCCGACGCCGTGACCGCGCTCGCAGCGAGGTGCGAGAACCTGGCGGTCCGCGGCGCCCGACGTGCCGCGCGGGCCGCCGACGGGCCCAAGATCCATCGGCTGCGGCAACGACTCGAGCGCCTGGCCCGCAAAGGGTCGGGCCGAAGCATCGAGCGCCTGGAGAAGGCGCGCAAGCGCGCGGAAGCGGCGCTCGCGCGCTCGCTCGAGGGCCGGAACGACGCCGCCCTGCGACGCTACCGGCGCGTGGCGGCCATGGCCCGCTGCATCGCCGAGGACCTCGGCGCGCTTGGACTGCTGCCCACCACCCCGCACGCCGGCCGCGAAGCCGCGCTCGGACGGTGGAACGACCTCTGCGAGTTCCGACGGCGCCTGCTGGACAGCCGCGAGGACGCGGAGCTGCGCGGCTCCGTGACACAGGCGGGTGAGCTCGAGCACCTGCTCGCCTCCCTCGAGCCTCCAATCGCCTCCCTCCATGCGGGCGCCGTCGCGGCTTCGCGCCGAACCGCACAGATCGTCCCGATGCGGCGCGCCGCCGGGGCCTGACCCCCGGCTTGGGGAGCACGCCCCACACACGTCCTGCTGAATTCGCGTTGACGCGGGCCCCAAACAGATTTCCACGGTTCGAGAGGTCGAGGGGAAAGACACCTGCATCTTGACAAGGGCGATGACTCGCTTCTATATTTCGTTGTGTGACGAAATGACAAAAGCGACCCCCTCCCTGCCGGCAGGACCCGAGTACGGGCGGAAGGATGGTCCGATCGGACACAGCGTTGCCAGGAAGCTTTCCCTGCTCGACCGGTACCTGACGGTCTGGATCTTCGCCGCAATGGCTCTGGGCGTCGGAATCGGCTACCTCGTCCCCGCTTCGCACGCTTTCATCAGCCGCTTCGAGGTGGGGACGACCAACATTCCCATCGCCATCGGTCTGATCCTCATGATGTACCCGCCGCTGGCGAAGGTGAAGTACGAGCAGATGGGCAGGGTCTTCCGCGAGTGGAAGATCCTCGGACTGTCCCTTGCGCAGAACTGGATCATCGGCCCGCTCCTGATGTTCGGCCTTGCGGCGCTGTTCCTCCACGGGCATCCGGAGCTGATGGTCGGGTTGATCCTGGTCGGCATCGCGCGTTGCATCGCGATGGTGCTCGTCTGGAACGATCTGGCAAGAGGCAATAGCGAGTACGCCGCGGGTCTGGTGGCGATCAACAGTGTTTTCCAGGTCGTGTTCTACGGCCTGTTCGCCTGGGTGTTCGTGACCGTGCTGCCCGGCTGGATGGGAATCGACCTGTCGGTTGTCCAGGGCGCTGGCGGGAAGACGCTCCAGGACATCACCATCGGCGAGATTTTCCGCAGCGTCATGATCTACCTGGGTATCCCTTTCGCCGCGGGGATTCTGAGCCGCGCCGTCCTGCTGCCGGCGATGGGCCGCGAGTGGTACGAGAAGAAGTTCATCCCCCGCATCTCACCGGTCACTCTGATCGCGTTGCTCTTCACGATCGCGATCATGTTCAGCTTCAAGGGCGACAAGATCGTGCAGTTCCCCATGAAGGTGCTCTTGGTCGCCATTCCTCTGACCTGCTACTTCGCGCTGATGTTCCTGGTCACCTTCTTCATGGCCCGGAAGCTCGGGGGCGACTACAGCCGCACTGCGACCCTGGCCTTCACGGCCTCGGGCAACAATTTCGAGCTGGCGATCGCCGTCGCCATCGCCGTCTTCGGCATCACCTCCGACGTCGCCTTCGCCACGGTCATCGGCCCGCTCGTCGAAGTGCCGGTGCTGATCGGCCTGGTACACGTGAGCCTGTACTTCCTTCGCAGGTTCTATGGCGGCAAGGTCGAGGCGATGGTCGTTTGGGCGGCGCTTCGCGATCCTGACTGAATCCGACCCGCGCGTCGTGCTACCCTC
>JANMPW010000455.1:0-2660 GCA_031370065.1 Acidobacteriota bacterium | reverse complement strand
GCGGGCGCTCGCGCGGAAGGACTGGGAAGAGGCGGCCGAGCGCGTTTTCGAGGGCGCGGACGAGAACCGCTGGGACGCCGTGCGCTTCGAGGCCGCGATGGCGCCGTTCTTCGACGAATACGGCGAGCTGGCTTCAGGGTCCGAGGCGCGCCTCCATCACCTGACGCAGCTGAAGTCCACCGGTCCGCGACAGTGGGAGATCACGCAGACTCTCGTCGATCCGAAGGGCGATCACACTTGGGCAATCTTCGCGGGCATCGACCTTCGCGACGACGGCGCGCCGGACGGCCCGATCCTGCGAGTCCGGCGCATCGGGAGCTGACCCGGCGGCCGATACGGTGCGCACCAGACGCGCGTCCTCGACAGAGGGAATCAAGCGGCGGAAGATCCGCGTCACATGACGGTCGCCGCTGGAACCCGCCTCGGCCCCTACGAGATCCTCGCCCCGCTCGGTGCGGGGGGGATGGGCGAGGTCTACCGGGCGCGGGACACGCGCCTGGAGCGCGAGGTCGCGGTCAAGGTCCTTCCCGAAGTATTCGCCGCAAGTCCCGAGGCGCTCGCCCGCTTCGCGAGCGAGGCACGGGCTGTCGCCGCGCTCTCGCATCCCAACATCCTCGCGCTCTTCGACGTCGGCGAGGCGGACGGCGTCCACTACGCCGTCAGCGAGCTGCTGGAGGGCGAGACGCTTCGCGTGGCGATGGCCCACGGCCCGATGCCGCCGCGCAGGGCCCTCGACATCGCCCGCGAGGTGGCGGACGGGCTCGCCGCGGCTCACGAGAAGGGGATCGTCCACCGCGACGTCAAACCCGAGAACGTCTTTCTGACGAAGGACGGCCGCGCAAAGGATCTCGACTTCGGCCTCGCCCGTCACGACGTCTCGCGCCGCGATCCGGACGACACGCGCTCTCCCACGCTCGCGGCAATCAGCGAGAAGGGCGTCGTGCTGGGGACGGTGGCGTACATGTCGCCCGAGCAGGCGCGCGGAACGACAGTGGACTTCCGGAGCGACCAGTTTTCCCTCGGCATCGTTCTCTACGAGATGCTCTCGGGCGGAAAGCCCTTCGACGCCGAGTCCGTGCCGGAGACGCTGACGGCCATCATCCGCGACGAACCGGAGCCACTCGAAAAAAGAGCCCCTCACGTTCCCGTGCCGATCTGCTGGGTCGTCGAGAGGCTTCTCTCCAAACAAGTTTCCGAGCGCTACGACTCGACGCGGGACGTCGTGCGCGATCTGAAGGGGCTCCGCGACCATCTGTCGGCGTGGACGCAGGTGTCGCCGGCGGACCGGCCCGTGGGGAAGGTCGCGTTTCGCTGGATCCCGCTCGCGGCCGGCGGGGCGCTTCTCCTCATCATCGGTGCGGCCCTGGGCCGGCGCACGGCGCCGCCCTCACTCCCCCCGCCGCGCCTGACGTACATCACCTCCTCGGGGCGGGACGCCGACCCGGCGATCTCGCCCGACGGGCGCCTCTGCGCGTTCGCCTCCAGCCGCGACGGCGTGTCGAGAATCTGGCTCAAACAGTTGGTCGACGGATCGGAGATCGCCCTCTCCGAGGGACCGGACCGGGCGCCCCGCTTCACTCCGGATTCGACCAGCGTCTTCTTCGTTCGCGGCGTGGTGCAGGCGTCCGGAGTCGTCCCCCCGGGAGCGTCTGCCCCGGCCGTCTACCGGGTCTCTGCTCTCGGTGGGGCTCCGCAGAAGGTCGTAGGCGACGCCATGGAGGTCGACGTGTCGGCCGACGGCTCGCGCATCGCGTTCCTCAGAACGCGCGTAAAGGAGAGCGTGCGTACGCAGGAGCTCTGGGTGGCGGGAAACGACGGAAGCTCTCCGCGCCTCGTCGACTCCGGCGACGCGTTCAATTTCCGCTCTCCACGGTGGTCACCCGATGGAGCCTGGATTGCAACGACCCGGGGCCAGGTCAACATCGGCTCCGGGTGGACCGTCGTCCTCGTCAACCCGGACACGCATGCGAGCCGGGCTCTTCCCGCGCCGCCCGGTCTCGGCGAGGTTTCCGACGTCGCGTGGACGCGCGATGGCCACGCCGTCGTCTACGGCAGGAGGGACCAGGCCATCGTGCCCGCCAGCCCAGGCGCGTACTACATGCAGAACGTGCGCTCCGGAACCCTCGCGACGATCGCGTACTCCCTCGGCGTCGGGATCGGACTCGACATCGCGGGGCCCGGGCGACTGATCGTGGAATCGCTTGCGGTCCCGACGAACCTCCTCGAAGTCCCTCTCACGAGCAAGGCACCGCGGAAGTGGCTGACGCAGGGGTCGCAGGTCAACTTCCAGCCCGTCGTCTCGGGTGACGGCGAAACCGTCGTCTTCACGTCGAACCGGGAGGGGAACACCGACGTCTGGGAGTCGAACCGCCGCGGGGGCGCGGTGCGCCGGCTCACGAGCCACCCCGCGAGCGATGCGGACGTCTTCCTGAGCCGGGACGGAAAGACGCTGCTGTGGTCTTCGGCGCGCACCGGGCACTACGAGATCTGGGGAGCCGGGGGAGACGGGAGCGCGCCGCGCCGCATTTCCGACGACGGCGCCGACGCGGAAAACCCATCGCTCTCCCGCGACGGCGGGACGGTCGTCTACGTCTCGTTCAACGACGCGAAGCGGGGCGTCTGGAAGATCCGGGCGGACGGCACGGACGCGAAGATCCTCG
>JANMPW010000449.1:0-1505 GCA_031370065.1 Acidobacteriota bacterium | reverse complement strand
GGCGCGGAAGCGGTGGAGCGTGCCGTCTTCCATGCAGAGCGCGACGACGCCCCGGCACTCGCCCTCTTCCATGATCAGGTCGAGGGCAAAATACTCGATGAAGAATTCGGCCGAGTGGCGGAGCGACTGGCCGTAGAGCGTGTGCAGCATGGCGTGGCCGGTACGGTCGGCTGCCGCGCACGTCCGCTGCGCCGTGCCTTTGCCGAAATGGGTCGTCATCCCCCCGAAAGGACGCTGATAGATCTTCCCGCCCTCGGTGCGCGAGAACGGCAGGCCGTAGTGCTCGAGCTCGTAGACGGCGGCCGGCGCTTCCCGGCAGAGATACTCGATCGCGTCCTGGTCGCCGAGCCAGTCCGACCCTTTAACGGTGTCGTACATGTGCCAGCGCCAGTCGTCCTCGCCCATGTTGCCGAGCGAGGCGGCGATGCCGCCCTGCGCCGAGACGGTGTGCGAGCGCGTCGGGAAAACCTTGGTGATGCAGGCGGTCTTCAGCCCAGCCTCGCCGCAGCCGAGCGTGGCGCGGAGCCCCGACCCGCCGGCGCCGACCACCACCACGTCGAAGGTGTGGTCCGTAAACGGATAGGCGCGGCCGCTCACCGCCGGTCCGCCATTTGCCCCGTTGCCTTCGGCCATCTCCTGTCAGGCTCCGAGTGCCAGTTTCACGATCGCGAGGATCGCGGTGACCGCGACCGCGGCGGCGAAGAACGTGCTGAGCGCAAGGAGCACGACCTTCAGCGCCTCGCCGTGAATGTAATCCTCGATGATCGTCTGCATGCCGATCCGCATATGGATCGTCGCCGAGACGAAGAGAAGGACGAGGAGCGCCGCAACGAGCGGCGAGCCGATGATGGCGGCTACGCCTTCGTAAGGTTTGCCGACGACCGCGAAGGCGATGCCGATGAGGCCGATGACGAGGACCGCATTCGCCGCTCCCGTCAGCCGCTGGCGCCAGAAATGATCGGTACCGCCGTGGGCGGAGCCGAAATACCGGACGCGGTGAAGGGGCGTTGCCATCGGGCCTAGCGCAGCATCAGTGCGACCGCCCAGACGAGGAGCGTCAGGACGATGGACAGGACGAGATTGGCGAGCGCGATCCGGTCGCGCGCCGGCTTGCCCATGGCGAAACCGAAATCCCAGACGAAGTGCCGCAAGCCTCCGAGCATGTGGTGGATCAGCGCCCACGAATAGCCGAAAAGGACGAGAAGCCCGAACCACGACCCGGCGATCGCCTGCGCAGTAGCAAACGGGCCGAGCCCGCTCGCCAGCGCCACCAGCCAAGCGGCGAGCAGGAGCGTGCCGAAGTAGAGCGCCCCGCCGGTCACCCGGTGGACGATCGACATCACCATCGTCAGGTGCCAGCGATAGATCTGGATATGCGGCGATAACGGCCGGTTCGCCTTGATCTCGGCGCTCGACATTGCCGTGTTTGCCTCGGGAATCTTGTTGGAAATCGACGATGCGGTTCTAGCGGGTGGGGCGGGGCGCGTCAAAGAAGATACGGGGAG
>JANMPW010000448.1:0-5213 GCA_031370065.1 Acidobacteriota bacterium | reverse complement strand
CCCCGCCGCCGACCTTCCGCGGGCGCGCAGCGCGTTCGGCGTCGCCCTCGAGCACTTCGCGCACGACACCGAGAGCGGCTGGCACGCGCGCGCCCAGCACAACTTCGGCACCGCGCTGTCGAACCTCGGGACGACGGCCGGGGAACTGAGGGAGGCCGTGGCCCTTTTCGAGCAAGCCCTCGACTGGCGCACGGCGGAGCGCGAGATTGCCCGCGGCGTGACGCTCCACAACCTCGGCATCGCCTGGCGCCGCCTCGCCGAGCTCGAGCCCGGCCGCGCGGCCGAGCACCTCGGCGAAAGCGACAGCGCCCTGCGCGAGGCGATCGCCATCCGGCACCGGCATGGGCTCGTCGAAGGCCGGGCCCTTTCCGAGCGTCACCTGGCCGAGACACTCGAGCGCAGCGAGGCGGAAAGACGATAGATTTCCGGACGTGACGCCGCGCCGCTGGGTCGAGTACCTGATCGCCATCCTCGCAGGCAACGGGATCTACTTCGCGGTCCTGCACCCCTCGCTCCCGCCGGCGCTCCAGCACAGGCCCTTCGGATTCGATGTCGGGTTGCTCATCGACTTCGCGTCCTGCGTGCTCGTTTACGGAGCGATTCGGCTCGGCAGCCGTCACGCGCGCCGCTCCATCTCCGGCCCCGGCGCCCCGTAAGACCCGCGGCCAGGCACTCTGCGCCGGCAGGAGCTTCTCGTTCGCCCCCGATCAGACGACCACGGGCACGATGACGGGTCGCAGGTCGAGCGCCCGTCGGCAGGCGCGCTTGGCGGCGATCGCGATCTCGGCGCGCAGCCACTCGGAATCGCCGCGCTCCTCGTCGCTCGCCCGGGCGAGCACGGCGCGGGTCGCGCGCGCGACTTCCCCCGCCAGCTCCCGTTCGTCCGCCGCGACGCCGCGGGAGACCACGTCCACCTCGTCGCCACGGACGAGGACGACCACCACGCCCTCCTCGGCGAGGTGGCGCCGCTCGCGCACGATCTCGGGCCCCACGGTCTCGGTGCGGCCGTCGAGATAGACCACGCCGCAGGCCACGGCCTTCGGCGCGACGGTTTCTCCGTGGGCCCCAAGCGTGAGCCGGTCGCCGTTGTCGAGCAAGTGCACGCGCCCGGGCGCGATGCCCTCGGCGACGGCAATCTCGCCCGCGGCCGCGAGCATGCGGCGGTCGCCATGCACGGGCATGACCGCGCGGGGGCGGACCATCCGAAGCCACTCCGCGATCTCGTCCCGGTGCGCGTGCCCGGAGACGTGGATCGGCGGCTCGGTCTCGCGCACGACGCGCGCCCCCCGGCGCACGAGGTGGTCGCTCATGCGATTGACCGACCGCTCGTGACCCGGGATCGTCCGCGCCGACAGCAGCACCACGTCCCCCTCGGCGAGCTCGAGGTCCGCGTGCTCGCCGAGCGCGAGGCGGTACAACGCCGAAAAGGGCTCGCCCTGGCTTCCGGAGGTCAGGCAGAGCAGGCGGCCCGGGGCAATGTCCCGCAAGTCCCTTCCAGCCGGGCGCGACCCGGCCGGCAGGCGCAAGCGCCCGAAGCGCTCGGCGATCTCGGCGACGGCGCGCATGCTGCGGCCGAGCAGGGCCACCCGACGGCCCACCGCGAGCGCGGCTTCGGCGGCCTGGGACACCCGCGCAACGTGGCTCGAGAAGGTCGTCAGGATGATCCGCCCCCGCGCCTCCGCAAACGCCGCGCGCAGGCCCTCGCCCGCCACGCGCTCGGACTGGGAGCGGCCCGGCCGCTCGGCGTTGGTCGAGTCCACCAGCGCGAGGTCCACACCCTCGCCGACCGCGGCGGCGATGCCTTCGCGGTCGGTCGTCTCGCCGTCGGGAGGGTCGTCATCGAGCTTGAAGTCGCCAGAGTGAACGAGGCGTCGGCCTCCCGCCTCGACGAGCACGGCCGCGGAGCCGGGCACGGAGTGGGAGACGCGAAAGAACGTCACCGTGAAGGCGCCCGCCTGGATCGGCTCGCGGCCCCGCGCCTCGATCAGGCGCTCGAGCGGCGCCTGCGCTTCCTCGAGCCGGCGGCGCGCGAGCGCCAGCGTGAAGGGAAATCCGTAGACCGGCGCCTGGCACCACTCGCGCAGGAACGACAGCGCGCCGATGTGGTCTTCGTGGCCGTGGGTGAGGAAGATGCCGTCGATCCGCTCGCCGTGGAGGACCGAGAGGTCCGGCGCGATGCGATCGATTCCGGGAAAGCTCTCATCCCGAAACGAGACCCCGACGTCCACGAGGATGCTCGAGGCCTCGCAACGCAGCCACAGGACGTTTCGTCCGAACTCGCCGACGCCGCCGAGCGCAACGACTTCGAGCGGCGCGTTCACGCGAGCGGCCGCCAATCGCGGGCGAGCGCCAGGAAGTCCTCGAGCGAAAGCTCTTCGGCCCGCGCGCGCGCCGTTTTCCCGAGCGCCTCCAGGCCGCGCTCCCATTGCGCGCGGGGTGCGGCGGAAGAAAGGGCGTTGGCGAGTGTCTTGCGGCGGGCGTTGAAGCCGAGCGAGGCCAGGCACAGCGCCCGCCGGACGAGTTCGGCGTCGAGCGGCTCGGTCCGCGGCGTGAGCTCCAGCACGCTCGACATGACCTTCGGCCGCGGGCGAAAGGCGCCCGGGGGCAGGTCGAACAGGATGCGGCCCGTCGCGTGCGCCGCGGCACGCACGGAGAGGTAGCCGTAGGCCTCGTCGCCCGGGCGCGCCACGAACCGCCGTGCGACCTCGCGCTGGACGGTGGCAACCGAACGCCGGATGGTGCCCTTGTCCTCGATGGCGGCGACGAGGATCGGCGTCGCGACGTTGTAGGGAAGATTGGCCACGAGCAGCGCCGTGTCCCCGCATCCTTCCCCCGCGCCCACGAGCCACTGGCGAAACGGCCGCTCGAGGATGTCGCCCTGGAAGATGCGCACCGGGCCCCCGGGGCCGAACTCGCCCGCGAGCGCCTCGGCGCGGAGCGGATCGATCTCGACCGCGACGACGCAACGGGCGCGCGCCGCGAGCGGCCGCGTGAGCGCCCCCTCGCCCGGGCCGATCTCGAGCACCGTGTCTTCTGCCGAGACGCGCGCCGCGTCCGCGATGCGCTCGGCGGTGCGGGGGTCCGCGAGAAAGTTCTGTCCCCAGCGCTTGCGCGCGGGGATGCCGGCCTGTCGCGGGCCGGCCCGCCGGTCATGCTGTGGCGGCATGGCGTCGCGTGACTGGGGCCACGGCGTTCGAGGCTATCAGATGGTAGAATTTTTTCGAGGCTGGGAGGTTTGTTGCAGGTCTTTACTCTCGAAAATCGCAGACTCGAGAATTTTCTCGAGAGGCACAAGGCCTACTACGCCTACACGGGTGAGATCGAGATCGATCGCTTCCTGCGCGAGATCCTCCAGAAGGCCAACGAGTTCGTCCCGTCCGAGGCCGGCTCCATCCTCCTCGACGATCCGATGACCAAGAACTCGGACGACCGCCTCGAGAACGAGCTCGTCTTCATCGCGACCTACGGCGCGCACGGAGAGGCCCGGCTCGGCAAGCGCATGAACGCGCGCGTCGGGATCGTCGGGCACGTGTACGCCACCGGCGTCGCGTACATGACCGACGACGTGGTCGACGATCCCTTCTTCTATCCGACGCTCGATCTGACCGACGGCTTCCACACGAAATCGGCCCTCTGCGTGCCGGTCCGCATCGAGTCGTCGGTGTGCGGCGTGCTCGAGCTCGTCAACCGGACGGGGCCGGGCGGTTTCCGCGAGAAGGACCGAAGGCTGCTCGAGATCTTTGCCGACTACGCCTCGATCTCCATCCAGAACCTGCTCGATGCGCGCCGCGCCTACGAGGTCGCCAAGCGCGACGGATTGACCGGTCTTTACAACGAGCGGTACCTCCATCTGCGGCTCACGCAGGAGCTCTCACGCACCTCGCGCGACGGCGGCGACTGCTGCATCGTCTTCCTGGACCTCGACAACCTGAAGGCCGTCAACGACCGGCACGGGCACCTCGCCGGCAGTCAGGTCCTGCGGGAGGTCGGCTACCTGCTGCGCCGCACGGTGACCGACGAGCGCGCGACGCTGACCCGCTACGGCGGCGACGAGTTCGTCCTCATCCTGCCCGGCCACAATCTGAAGGAAGGCCTCGAGGTCTGCGAGGCCATCCGCATCGCGATCCGGACCGCGACCTTCCTCTTCCGGCCCTACGGCTTCAACGAACCGGCCCTCAATCTCCAGGGGATGATCACGGCGTCGCTCGGGCTCTCGTCCATCCGGACCCACGCCACCCCGGGCGCCTCCGTCGAGCAGCAGAAGAACGAGCTGCTCAGGGCGGCCGACACGGCCCTCTACCGCGCGAAGGAGCACGGCAAGGACCGCAGCACCGCGGCAAGCCTCGAGGACGCCCGCATCCCGGCCCTGTCCTCATAAAACCCGCGCCCCGCCGGCTTGGTCCCGAGGGGGTTCCCTTCCCGCCTCCAGTAATGCTAGCGTTCACGTCTCACGACTGGTCTCTTTCGCCCGTTTTTCGCCTTGAGGGGGGCTTCATGTCGACCGTTACACGAGAGCAGCTGTCGCCGAAAAACGTCCTGGACGTCCTTTCCCGCCACATCCTGGTTGACGGATACCACGTCGTCATGGACATGGAACGGAGCAAGGGGTCCTACCTGTACGACGCTCGGAGCGACCGGCCGATCCTGGACTTCTTCTCCTGCTTCGCCACGCTCCCGGTGGGCTACAACCACCCGAAGATGGCCGACCCGGAGTTCCGGGAAGCGCTCATGGAGGCGGCCCTCACGAAGCCTTCCACCAGCGACATCTATACCGAGCACTTTGCCCGCTTCGTCGAGAAGTTCTCGACGCTCGCCGTCCCGAAGACCCACAACGACCATATGTTCTTCGTCGAGGGCGGCACGCTCGCGATCGAGAACACGCTGAAGACGGCTTTCGACTGGAAGGTGCGCAAGAGCCTCGCGCGCGGCAAGGGCGAAAAGGGCAAAAAGATCATCCACTTCAAGAATGCCTTCCACGGCCGCTCCGGTTACTCCCTCTCCATGACGAACACGGCCGACCCGCGCAAGACCCAGTACTTCCCGACCTTCGACTGGCCGCGCCTGACCTGCCCGAGCCTCTCCTTCCCCGTGACTGAGACGATCCTCCAGGAGGTCGCGGCCGCGGAGGAGCAGGTCGAGCGCGAGATCCGAGCCGCCTGCGCCGCCAACCCCGACGACATCGCGGCGCTCATCATCGAGCCGATCCAGGGCGA
>JANMPW010000430.1:0-2291 GCA_031370065.1 Acidobacteriota bacterium | reverse complement strand
GATGACGTCCGGATCCTGGCGCAACGCGCTGCGCAGCGCGATCGAGAATCCCTTCGTATCGACATCGACTTCCCGCTGGTTGACGAGCGACTTCTTGTCGCGGTGCAGGAACTCGATCGGGTCCTCGACCGTCATGATGTGCTCGTTGCGGGTCGCGTTGATGTGGTCGATCATCGCGGCGAGCGTCGTCGACTTTCCCGAACCGGTCGTCCCCGTGCACAACACGAGGCCGCGCTGCTCCTGACAGATCTTTTCGAGGACGGGCGGGAGGAGGAGGTCCTTCATGGACAGGATGCGGGCCGGAATGACGCGTAGCACCAGTCCGACGGTCCCGCGTTGCTGGAAGATGTTGCAGCGGAAGCGCCCGAGGTTCGGGACGTTGTAGGCGATATCGATCTCGAAGTTGTTCTTGAACTTCTCCTTCTGCCGGGCCGACATGATCGAGAACGCCATCGCGATCGTGTCTTCCTGCATCAGGCGGCGCATGTCTGCCAGAGGAACGAGCGCCCCGTCGATGCGAATGACAGGGAAAGCGCCCACTTTCAAGTGCAGGTCGGAGGCCTTGCGCTCGACCGCAATCTTCAGCAGATCGTTGATATGCATGGTTCTATTTTTCCTCGGTTGGTCGCTAGATTACGCCCGTTGTCGGGAGATTGGAAGGGAGAAGAGGCCGTAGGGCCAAGCCCTTGCGGCCGCTCACGGGCGGGGGCAGGCCCCGCTCCTACACGAGTTTACGCCCCCACCCGCGTTTCCACCGGCAGCGGCGTCAGCCACCCGTAACGGTCCTCGGTGTCGCCGTGGATCACGGCGAAGAACTCCTTCTGGAGCCGTTCGGTGATCGGTCCGCGACGGCCCGCACCCACCACGATGCGGTCCACGGATCGGATCGGTGTAATCTCCGCCGCCGTACCGGTGAAGAAGATCTCGTCGGCGAGGTAGAGCATCTCGCGGGCGATCTGCTGCTCGACGACCGTGTACCCAGCGTCCTTGGCGATGCGCATGATCGAGTCCCGGGTGATCCCCGGCAGGATCGTTCCCGCCAGCGGCGGCGTCAGGATCCGGCCGCCGTAAACGAGGAAAATGTTCTCGCCGCTGCCCTCGGAGATCCGCCCGGCATTGTCGAGCGCGATGCCTTCGGTGAAACCGTTGGTGATCGCCTCCATCTTGATCAGGGCGGAATTCAGGTAGTTGCCCGTCGCCTTGGCCATGGCAGGGAAGGTGTTGGGAGCCATCCGATTCCAGGATGAGACGCAGGCGTCCACGCCGCCCTCCAGCGCCTCATCACCGAGGTACTTGCCCCAGCGCCACACGGCCACCATGACGTCCACGGGACTGTTGAACGGATTGACACCGAGCGCGCCGAGGCCACGGTAGACGACCGGGCGGATGTAGCACTCGTCGTAGCCGTTGGCGCGGATCGTCTCGAAGATCGCCTCGCGAATTTCCTTCGGCGTGTAGGGCACTTCCATCCGGTAGACCTTGCACGAGCCGTAGAGCCGCTTGATGTGCTCATCGAGGCGGAAGGCCGCCGACCCGTGTTTCGTCTTGTAAACACGGGCGCCCTCGAACATCCCGGACCCGTAGTGAAACACGTGCGAGAACGCGTGGATCTTCGCGTCGGCGAAGTCCACGAGCCGGCCGTTCATCCAGACTTTCTTGACGTCCTCGTAGGACATGCCGCCTCCAATTTGTGGGCTGAAGTATTTCGCCGGCGCGCAGGAGTGTCAATGCGGAATCGACAAACGTAAAGCGTGAAACGAGAAACGGGGCTTTCGACAGAGCCCTTTACGTTTCGCATTTTACCGTTTACGCTTGACGTTCGAAGTCTACCGGCGCGCCAGCGCCGTGCGCGCGAGCGTCAGCGCCGCAATCGCGGCGGTCTCGGCGCGCAGCTTTCCGGCAGCGAGCGCAGTCGCGACCCATCCCTCCGCGATTGCCGCCGAGAGCTCCGCGTCCGTCCACCCTCCTTCCGGACCGACGAGAAGCGCGGTCGAAACGGCCGCCAGGACCGGCGGAAACGGCTCTCCGCTGGGATCGAGGATGAGCTTCGTCCGCGCGGCTTCCGTTCGGAGGACCTCCCGGAGGGCGACCGGTCCGGCGATGTCGGGCCAGCGCACGAGCTCCGCCTGCTTGGCGGCCTCCCGCACGACCCGGTCCAGGCGCGGGGGGAGCGCCTCGGTCGCACGAAAACTCTGCGTCCGCTCGCTCGACACCAGCGTCAGGCGCGCGGCACCCAGCTCCGTCGCCTTTTCGGCGATCCAGGACAGCCGCTCGGAGCGGACCGCGGCGAC
>JANMPW010000346.1:0-8037 GCA_031370065.1 Acidobacteriota bacterium | reverse complement strand
GGCCGAGAGCGCGTGGAGGTGGATCGTCGGAAAGGTCTTCCGGATGTAGCGGAACATCTCCTCGTAGAATGAGAATTCGAGGCCCGCGTGCACGCCACCCTGCAGCAGCACCCCCGTGCCGCCGAGGTCGATCGTCTCCCGGATCTTCTCGCCGATCTGCTCGTGCGAGAGCACGTAGGCCTCGGGGTGCTCTGCCGACGGGCGGTAGAAGGCGCAGAACTGACAACGGTAGACGCAGACGTTCGTGTAGTTGATGTTCCGGTCCACGATGTACGTCGCGACCCGCGGGTCGTTCTTGCGATTGCGCACGGTGTTGGCCGCCGCGCCGAGCGCGAGGAGGTTGCCTTCCTCGAGGAGAGTCACGGCGTCGGCCGGAGACAGGCGTCGGCCCGCGAGCGCGCGGTCGAGGATTTCGGAGGTCCGAACGGCGGTCACGGAGGCCATTCTAGCCTCCGAAATCGAAAATTACGCCGTCTTGTCCTGGCGCCGGGCGAGGTCCCGTAGCGCGAGGTTTTCGAAGGCGAGGGCGACCTGGCGGGCCAGGGCGACCAGCGCGCGCGCGTCGGGAGCGCCGGCGACGGCCGTGCGACAGACGAGGATCAGGGACACCGAGCCGAGGACCGTCATCGGAACGATGAGCGCGGCCACGACTCCCGCGGTGGCCCTGGCAGCGGGAACGAGGTGGCCCTCCTCCGTGCGGCGCACGAGGCCTGCGTACGGGCGCTGCGCCGTGCGCACCATCTCGAGGACCGGGCACTCGTCCTTCGAAAAGAACATCTTCCCGGAAGCGCCCGCATGCGCGCCCCAGACCATCGGGGAGCCGAACTGGCCAAGGGCCTTGAAACCGGCAGGCTGGCAATGGAGCAGCGCCCCGTCGCCGTAGAGTTCGCTCGCGTAGCGCAGCAGGACGAGGCCCATCTCGCCACGCCCCTGAACGGAGAAGAGCTCCTCGGAGAGCGAGAGGAATTTGCGCGCCGCGCGAAACGAGTCCGGATCGCCGGGTTCGCCGCCCGGAGTCGCCTTGCCGTCGTTGAGCGAGAGCAGAAGCGCCTGGACTTCCTCCTCGGCCTGCTCCTCCTGCGTCTTCCTCTTGCGGGCAACGAGCGGCGCCGTGTTGTCCAGGTGCCGCTGCTCGGTCATTTCGACGAGGATGCGCTGCGGCTCCATGCCCTCGTCCAGCACGAAATCCGTCGACGACGCGGGGACTTCCGGGCCCGGCCACAGCAGGCCGACCCGGAACTCGAACTGCCCCTCGTTCCAGGACATGAGGCTCTGCACGGTCTCGGACATCTGCGCCCTGACCTCGGCCTCGACGAGGGCCCTCGTCAGGTGCGAGAGCTCGACGAGCGCATCTCCAAGGCGCATGCCCGGGAACGACGTCATGTACGCGGACGCCTCCTCCAGCTGCTTGCGCGAGATCACGCCGCGAGACTCGAGGCGCTCGCCGAGCGGCCGATAGTTCGCCGTGCCCACGACCTGCACGATGCGGCCGGAACGAAACAGGATGACGGCCGTACGGCCGTCCGCGTGCGTCAGGAAGAGGCCCCCGGTCTTGGCGCTGACCTGCAGCACCTGGAGGATGTCGCACAGCGGCAGGTCCTCCAGGTGGCCCTCGAGCGCGCGGGCGTCGGACGGGGGCACCTCGTCGGTCACGATGGCGGTGTCCGCGCTCATCAGCCCTTCTTGATGAAGTCCATGACGCGCTGGACCGTCTTCAGCTTCCGGTCGATCGAGGCGTGGGACTGCGACGACACGAGGGCGACGGCCGCCTGGCCGGACAACAGCTCGAGCAGCTCGCGGTCGAGCGGCGTGAACGCGGCCTTGTGCGAGAGCAGCGCGTAGATCGACAGCAGGCCGACCAGCTTCTCCTCGTGGAGCAGCGGCACGCAGCAGATCGGGCCTTCCTGTTTTTCCACGGCGAAGAGCGTGCGCTTTTCCCGCACCGCCGCCTGTTCGAGGGGATAGACCGGCTCGGGAAGGTGCGTGATCTCCGGGGCGAGCTCGCCCTCGCGGACCCGCAGGGCGAAGTCGCACCTCGGCTCCTCGAGGAGGTAGAGCGCAAACTCGGCCGCGCCGATCAGGTTGACCGCGATCTCCACGATGCAGTTGATGACCGCGTCGGGCTCGAGCGTCGCGTGGAGCTGGTAGGTCGCGGCGTACAGGTTGGCCAGGTTCGCCGAGTGCTCCTCGAGCTGTACGCAGCGCCGCGCGAACTCGCGGTTCTCGTGCTCGAGGTCGGCGGCGGGCCGCCCCGATCCATTGCCGCTGCCGTTCGACGGCGTACTCGCCTCGGCCGCGAGGAGCGACTGCGCGGAGCCGAGGTCCGCCTCGAGCTCCTTCGCACGCCGGCAGAGGCGCTCGACCTGCTCGCCGAGATCGGCCGAGAGCTCGTGGCTCTTGCCGGCCAGATCGCGGACGAGCTTCTGGAGGGTCTCCAGCCGTGCCTCCGGGTGCACCTGGCTCATGCGCGACTCCCCGCAGGCGCGGCCGCGGCCACGCCGCGCGAGGCGCGCTTCAAGATCGCCGGGGCGAGCCCGTCGAGCGCGACGACCTCGTCCACCGCGCCCCGCGCGATGGCCTCCCGCGGCATGCCGAACACCACACACGACGCCTCGTCCTGGGCAAGCGTCTCGGCACCCGCCTCCTTCATCTCGAGGAGGCCCCGCGCCCCGTCGTCCCCCATTCCGGTCATGAGGACACCGATTCCGCTCGCGCCGGCCGCCTGCGCGGCCGAGCGGAAAAGCACGTCCACGCTGGGCCTGTGGCGGGACACGAGCGGACCATCCGAGAGCTCGATGACGTATGCGTCGCCCCGCCGCCGCACCAGGACGTGCCGGTTGCCCGGGGCGATCAGTACGAGGCCGGAGCGCACGCGGTCGCCCTCGGCGGCTTCCTTCACTTCCATGCGGCACAGTCCGTTCAACCGAGTCGCAAAGGCCGCGGTGAATCCCTCCGGCATGTGCTGGACGACGACGATCCCGGGCCCGTCGCTCGGCATCTTCTGGAGCAGTGCCGTCAGGGCCTCGGTGCCGCCCGTGGATGCGCCCACCGCGACGATGCGGTCGGCCGGCACGCCCGCCCCGGGCCCCGGGCGCGGCGGCAGGACGGCGTCGGCCGTGAGGCGCGGCGAAGAGACCAGACGGCGCTTGCTCACGCGCGCCTCTGCGGCGCCGCGAACGGTGTCGAGGAAGAGCACGGCGGACTCGTGGAGGAACTCGCGGATGTTGAGCTTCGGCTTCGTCACGATCGCCAGCGCCCCTTCTTCGAGGGCCCGCATCGCGAGGTCGGTCCCGTCGCCGGTCAACGCGGAGCACACCACCACCGGGATGGGGTCCTCCGCCATGATCCGCGCCAGGAACGTGAGGCCGTGCATGCGGGGCAACTCGAGATCGAGGACGATCACGTCGGGCCGCTGCCGGCTCATTTTCTCCATCGCGATGTAGGGGTCGGCCGCGACGGTCGCCGCGATCCCCTCGAGCGCGAAGAGCGCCGAGAGGGTCTGCCTCACGACGGCCGAATCGTCGACGACGAGCACCTGGAGCGGTCCCGGCGTTTTCATGCGGTGCGCGCCTGCGCCCGGCCGGACGCGCCCGCGCCCTTCCGTTTCGCGTGCGTGTACACGGTCGGCACGACGGTCGCGACGCGGTCCGTGACGGCGTTCAGGCTTTCCGCGTGGCCGAGGAACAGGAGCCCGTCCGGAGCGAGCACATCGAGGAGCCGGTGGATCACACGGGGCTTCGTTTCCATCTGGAAATAGATCAGGACGTTGCGGCAGAAGATCAGGTGAAAGGGCCCCCGCACCGGGTAGCGCTCGTCGTTCAGGTTCAGCCGGTCGAAGCGCACGAGCGCGCGGATCTCGGGCGCGGCCTTCATGTTGCCCTCCTGCGACGCCACGCCGCGCAGCATGTACGCCTTGCGATACGCCGTCGGAATCTCGGGCGCCTTGTCGAGGGGCCACACCGCGGCCTCGGCCCGCGCGAGTGCGCGGGTCGAGAGGTCGGTGGCGAGGATCTCGATCTGCCGCCCCGAGCCGGGCGGGAAATGGTGGAGGAGCATCATGGCCAGCGAGTACGGCTCCTCGCCGGTCGAGCACCCGGCGCTCCAGACGCGGATGACCCGAGGCGCGCCGCGCTCCTTCCATGCGGAGATGACCTGGCGCTCCAGGAACTCGAACTGCCGCGGCTCGCGGAAGAAGTGCGTTTCGTTCGTGCTGATGCAGTCGAACATCTGGAGGCGCTCGTCGCGATCGTCCTCGTCCACGATGCGCGTGTAGTACGCGCCGAAGGAGGGGAGATTGAGCGCCCGCAGCCTCTTCGAGAGCCGGCCGACGAGCAGGGCCTTCTTTGCCGGCGCGAGGAAGATCCCCGCCTCGCGCAGGATGAGCGTCTGGAAGAGCGCGAACTCCCGCTCCGAGATCGTGCGAATGCGCTCACCCGCGTCGAGCGGGGCCGGCGCGGCGCGGCGCGCGGCCACGGTCAAGACGCCGCCTCAGCGGGCGCGGCATCCACCGCGGCGAGCTCGCCCGAGGAAAGGACCCGGTCCGTGTCGAGGATCAGGACGAATCCCCCGCCAAGCTTGCCGAGGCCCTGCAGGTAGTCCATGCGGATGGGCGTTCCGAAGGACGGAGGCGGCTCGATCTCGTCGGGCCGGAACTCGACCACCTGGTTGACCGCGTCGGCGAGCACGCCCATCACGATCCTTTCGCCCTCGGACTCGATCTCGACGATGATGATGCAGGTCCGCCTGGTGACCGCGCTCTCGGGGAGCCGGAACTTGCAGGCGAGGTCCACGACCGGCACGACGCTGCCGCGCAGGTTGATGACTCCCCGGATGAAGGCGGGCGTCGAGGGCACGCGGGTCACGACCCCGTGCTCGATGATTTCGCGGACCCGGAGCACACCGATCGCGTACTCGCCTCCCGCGAGCGAGAACGTGAGGTACTGCGCCCGGTCGAGCGCCTTTGCTGCAACTTCGGTAGTCGTGGTCGTCATGCTCCCGTCCATTTCAAAAACGCCGGAACTCGCGCTCGGGCGCGCCGCCCGCGACGGCGGCGGACCGCCGCGGCGCAACGAAGGCGGCGATCTGCACCGGCGCCGGCGCCTCGACCGACTCGGGCTCGGCTGCCGCCGCCCGCGCCGCCTCCTCGCGACGGACCGGGGACAGCGCAGCCGGGGCGGGTGCGGACGCATCGGTCCGGAAGAACGCCACGACCCGGTGCAAGCTCTCGGCCTGGTTGAGGACGGCCTCGGCCTGCTGCCGCATCGCGTCGGCCTGACTCGCCATCTCCTCCGCCGTCGAGGACAGCTCCTCGGCCGACGAAGCGTTCCTCTGCGTGATCTGGTCCACGTGCGAGAGCGCGCGGTTGATCTGCGACACGCCTGAGGACTGCTCCGACGACGCGGCGGCGACCTCCTGGACGAGGTTCGCCGTCTTCCGGATCGAGGGCACGAGCGCCCCGAGCAGCTCGCGCGAGCGTTCGGCCACCTTGACGGAAGATGCCGCGAGGCCGCCGATCTCCCGGGCCGCGGCCTGGCTGCGCTCGGCGAGCTTGCGCACCTCCGTCGCGACCACCGCGAAGCCCCGACCGTGGTCCCCCGCCCGCGCCGCCTCGATCGCCGCGTTCAGCGCCAGCAGATTCGTCTGGTATGCGATCTCCTCGACGATCGAGATCTTCTCCGCGATGGAGCGCATGGCCTCGACCGTGTCGTTGACCGAGCGCGCGCTTTCGTCTCCGTCGCCCGCCCCGCGCAGGGCCATCTGCTCCATCTGCCGGCTGTTCTCGGCGTTCTGCGTGATCGAGGCGCTCATTTCCTCGAGCGACGACGTCGTCTCCTGCACGGAGGCCGCCTGTTCGCTCGTCCCCTGCGAGAGCGTCTGGGCGGAGGCGGACACCTGGCTCGAGGCCGACGACACCTGGCCGACCACCGCGACGACCTGGCCCGAGGTCTGCGCCAGCGCGTCCGCGCCGGAGCGCACCTGCGCCACGACGCCGCGCAGGCGCTCGGCCATCTGGCCCATCGCGGACAGCAGCTGCCCCACTTCGTCGCGACCCGAGGACGGGACCTTCACGAGGAGGTCTCCCCGGGCGATCGCCTCGGTGACGCGCACGGCCTGGAGAATGGGGCGCGTCACGCCGCGGGCCAGCTGCACCGAGAGCACGGCGCCGAGCAGGATCGTGACGAGCATGACCGCGACCATCGCGCGCGCCGTCCCGGTCTTCTGGGCGGCGAGGACCTTCGCCTTGTCGTTCATGCGCTTGAAATTCGCGGCGGCGAGGTCGGCGGCTGATTTCTCGAGGCGGTCGACCGACTCCTTGTAGGAGCCCATCTCCCGGCTCGCGTCCTGCGTCGTCTTGAGCGAATGCTGGCGCACGAGGCCGACCACGCGGTAAAAGCCGGTCTCGTAGACGGCCAGGTCCGCGCGCATCCTCCGGACGAGCTCCTTGTCCTCGGGGACCTCGGTATCGCGGTCGAGGCTGCCGAGGCGCTCATTCAACCGGTAGCGCTGATCGTTCCAGCTGGCGAGGTCCTCCGCCTCCTCGTCGGCGTTGCCGACGTGGACGGAGAGCTCCTTCTCGAACCGGCGCATCGCCTGCGTGTCGGCGCGGGCCGCTGCGGAGACCGACGCCAGCTGCGCTTCGTGCGCGAGCATCGAGGCGGTCATGTCGGAGACGCGCGCGATCCCGCTGTACCCGAGTGCCGCGATGACGACCGTCGTCAGAAGGCAGAGCCCCATCGCGAGGCCGAGCCGGACGCCGATGCGCAGGTTGCGGAACATGGGCGCCTCAGCCCTCCCACGAACGCCGGAAATCGGCGTCGCTCGCGGCCGCCCTGGCCCGGGCCGCGAGGAAGGGCGCGAATGCGGCGGGCTCGCCCGCCTCCGCCGCCGTTTCCCAACCGTCGGAGTTTGCCGGGGCGGGCGCCGCTTCCGCGGCCGGAGCGGGCGCTTGCGCCGTCGCGCCGATCTTGAAGAACGCCATCAGGCGGTGCAGGCTCTCGGCCTGCTTCAGAACCGCCTCGGCCTGCTGCCGCATCGCGTCGGCCTGGCTCGCCATCTCCTCCGCCGTCGAGGACAGCTCCTCGGCCGACGAAGCGTTCCGCTGCGTCACGTGGTCCACCTGCGCGAGCGCGCGGTTGATCTGCGACACGCCGGAGGACTGTTCGGCGGATGCCGCCGCGACCTCCTGGACGAGGTCGGTCGTTTTGCGGATCGAGGGCACGAGGTGCTCGAGCAGCGACTCGGAGCGCTCGGCCAACCGCACGCACGAGGAGGCGAGACCGCCGATCTCCTTGGCCGCCGCCTGGCTGCGCTCGGCGAGCTTGCGCACCTCCGTCGCGACCACCGCGAAGCCCCGGCCGTGGTCCCCCGCTCGCGCCGCCTCGATCGCCGCGTTCAACGCCAGCAGGTTCGTCTGGTATGCGATCTCCTCGACGATCGAAACCTTCTCCGCGATCGCCTGCATCGCGAGCATCGTCTCCTTGACCGAAGCGGCGCTTTCCTCCGCGTCCCGCGCGCCCTGGAGCGCCATCTGCTCCATCTGGCGGCTGTTCTCCGCGTTCTGCGTGATCGAGGCGCTCATCTGCTCGAGCGAGGAGGTCGTCTCCTCGACCGAGGCCGCCTGCTCGCTCGTCCCCTGCGAAACGACCTGCGCCGACGAGGACACCTGGCCCGACGCGGACAGCACCTGGCCCGAGACCGCGACGACGTGCGACGACGAGCCTGTCACGGCGCTCGCCCGTCCGCGCACGTCTCCGATGATCTCGGCCAGGCGCTCGACGAACCGGTTGAAGAGCAGCGCCATGTGGCCGATCTCGTCCTTCGAGGAGACGGGAATGCGCCGCGTCAGGTCTCCCCCGCCCTGGACCATCTGCTCCAGGTGGAACGTCATCGCGGTCAGGGGCGCCGTCACCGCGCGGGACACGACGAGCGCCACGAACATCGAGACGACCAGGCACAGCAGGGTGATGAGAGACATAGCGCCCCAGCGCCAGTGCTGGCTCGCCCGCGCCGCCGCGAAGGCCGCCTGGACCGCCTCGC
>JANMPW010000313.1:0-4147 GCA_031370065.1 Acidobacteriota bacterium | reverse complement strand
ACGGCCTTCACGTCGCCGGTCTTGCCGATCCCCACGACGATCGTCGAGAAGATGAGCGGCACGATCAGCATCTTGATGAGGTTGATGAAGGCCTTCGACATGAACCGGAAGGCCTCGTACGCCGCCGGGTGGGTCTCCGCGGGAAACAGGGCCCCGCAGAGGACGCCGAGGATGAGCGCATAGAAGATGAGGGCGGTCGAGGAGAGCCAGGCCGGCCGCTTGGAGCGCGTCATTGGCGCGAGAGTTTACCAAGGCCAGTGGCGGCCGCAGCCGGTTCGATAGCATGGAGGCGGTGACGAACCCGGGCGATCACGGCGAAGACGAGACGGTTGCGTCCAACCCGATGACCGACCACGAAGGCGACGACGGACAGGACACCGTCGTCACTCCCGCGTCCGCGCCGCGGACCTTCGCCCCGAAGCCTCCCGTTTTCGAGCCCGACGCCCTGCTTGCGGGCCGCTTCCGCATCGTCCGCTTCATCGCGCGTGGCGGTATGGGCGAGGTCTACGAGGCCGAGGACCGGGTGCTGGGCGAGCGCGTTGCGTTGAAGACGATCCGTTCCGACGTCGCCGGCGACGAGCGCTCGATGGAGCGCTTCCTGCGCGAGGTGCATCTGTCGAGGAGCGTCACCCACCCGAACGTCTGCCGCATCTTCGACGTGTTCCACCACGAGGGCGTCACCTTCCTGACGATGGAGCTGCTCCCGGGCGAAACCCTCGCCGAGCGCCTGAACCGTTCGGGGCGCCTCGGTCCCGCGGACGCGCTGCCGCTCGTCGAGCAGATGGCCGGCGCGCTCGGCGCGGCGCACGAGGCCGGCGTCATCCACCGCGACTTCAAGAGCGGGAACGTCATGCTCGTCCCCGAAGAGCGCCGGCCGGGCGGCATCCGGGTCGTCGTCACAGACTTCGGCCTCGCGCGCAGCAGCCGCCAGGGCCGGCAGTCCGCCGCCCCGCTGACGGAGACCGAGGCCGTCCTCGGGACGCCCGACTACATGGCGCCCGAACAGATCGAGGGCCGCGAGCTCACGGCCGCGGCCGACATCTACGCGCTCGGGATCGTGATGTACGAAATGGTCACGGGCGAGCCGCCCTTTCAGGGCGATACGCCACTCTCGGTCGTCTTGAAGAAACTCAAGGAGGCCGCGCCCTCGCCGCGGACCGAGGCGCCGGATCTGCCTCCGGCCTGGGACAAGACCATCCTGCGCTGCCTCGAGCGTAGTCCGGCGGACCGGTACAGCTCGACGGCCGATGTCGTGCGCGCGCTGCGTGGCGAGGTGGTCGCGGCCGGGCCCGGAGAGCGCCGCCGCAAACGCCTCATCCTCGGCGTCGCCGCGGCCCTCGTCCTCGCCGCCGCCGCGGGCTTTTTCGCCCTCCGGATGCGGCAGGCAGACCGGACCTCCGGGCCCGCTCCCGCAACCGCAAGGACGCCCCGCCGCGCGATCGCCGTTCTCGGCTTCAAGAACCTCGCCGGGCGGCCCGACGCGGCGTGGGTGTCGACGGCGCTCTCGGAAATGCTCACGACCGAGCTCGCGGCTGGAGAGAAGCTGCGTGCCATCCCGAGCGAGGACGTCGCCCGGATGCGCATCGACCTCGCGCTGCCCGAAGCGGACACGCTCGGGCGCGAGACGCTCGCGCGCGTGCGCGCGAACCTCGGCGCCGACCTGGTGCTGCTGGGCTCGTACCTCGCGACCGGCCCGGACCCGGGCGGCGCGCTACGGGTGGACCTGCGGCTCCAGGACGCGGCGGCGGGCGAGACGATCGCCGTCGTGTCCGAAAAGGGCACGCAGGCCGACCTCGACGCCGTCGTCACGCGGGCCGGGGCGCGCCTGCGCGAGAAGCTGGGCCTGTCGGCCGTGTCCGCCGCCGAGGCGGTCGCGGTTCGGGCGTCTCTGCCCTCGAATCCCGAGGCCGCGCGCCTGTACGCCGAGGGCCTGGCGAGGCTGCGCGTCTTCGAGGACCAGGCCGCGCGGGAACTGCTCGAGAAGGCTGTCGCCGCCGACCCGCGGCACGCGCTCGCGCACTCGGCGCTCGCCGCGGCCTGGTCGGGCCTGGGCTATGACGCCAAAGCCCTCGCCGAAGCGAAAAAGGCCTTCGATCTCTCGGGCGATCTCAGTCGCGAGACCCGCCTGCTGATCGAGGGCCGCTACCGCGCGATGGCCAACGAGTGGGACCGCGCGATCGAGATTTACCGGTCGGTTTTCACTTTCTTCCCCGACGACCTGGACTACGGTCTTCAGCTCGCGCGGGCACAGACGCGGGCCGGCAAGCCCAAGGAGGCGCTCGGGACGATCGCCGCGCTGCGGAGAGCGTTTTCCGCCGACGACGCGCGCATCGACCTTGCGGAAGCCGAGACCGCGCGCGCCCTCTCGGCCTTCGCCCGAGTCGAGAAGACCGCCGTGCGCGCCGCCGAGCTCGGCGAGAAGCAGGGCGCGCGCCTGCTCGTCGCGACCGCGCTCCTCATGCAGTCGAGCGCCCGCCGCAACCTCGGCGACGCGAAGGCGGCGATCGAGAGCTCCAAAAAAGCCCGCCGCATTTTCACGGCGGCCGGAGACCGGGCCGGCATCGCTTCCGCCGCGAATGACATGGGCAACTGCCTCTACGACCTGGGAGACCTGGCCGGCGCGAAGAAGTCCTACGAGGAGGTCCTCGCGATCTATCGCGAGATCGGGAACCGGCGTGGGTCTGCGGGAGCGCTGGACAACATCGCCAACGTCGTCGGCGACCAGGGAGATTTCGCGACGGCGCGCAAGCTGTCCGAAGAGTCGCTCTCGATTTACCGCGAGATCGGCGACCGCGGCGGCGCGGCGCAGACGCTCAACAACATGGGAACGGCCCAGGTCGTCCAGGGCGATTTCCGCGCCGCCCGAGCGCTCTTCGAGCAGGCGATGCCGTTCTACCGCGAAACCGGGGACGTGGGCGGGCTGGCCATCTGCCTGAACAACGTCGCCGAGATGGAAGCCGGACAGGGCGACGTCGCGGGAGCGCGCGGGCACTTCGAGGAATCGCTCAAGATTTTTCGCGACTCGGGAGAGATGAGCAAGTCGGTCTATCCGCTCGTCGGCCTCGCGGGCATACTCGCCGAAACGGGCGAGCTCGCGCCGGCGCGCAAGATGCTCCAGGAAGGACTGCAGATCTGCAAGGACGCCGGCGACCGGCACGAGTCGACCTTCGTGCTTGCGAGTCTCGCGGCGATCGCGCTCGCCGAGGACCGGCTTGACGATGCCAGCAACGCCCAGGCTGAAGCGCTGAAGCTCCGCGACGAGCTCGGCGAAAAGGGCGCAGCGGAAACGAGCCGGTTGGGCCTGGCCCGCATCGCGCTCGCGAAAGGAAAGCCCGCGGACGCCGAGGCCGCGGCGCGCACCGCCGTCGCCGAGCTCTCGCGCCAGAAGCTGCCGGACGATGAAGCGACGGGGCTCTCGCTGCTCGCCCGCGCGCTGGTCGACCAGGGCAGATCCGAGGAAGCGGCGAAGGCGATCGAGCGGGCCCGCGGCCTCGTCGCAAAGGGGCAGAACGACGCCGTGCGCCGCGAATACGATTTGGCGGCGGCGCGTGTGCTCGCCGCGCGGGGGGACGCGGCGGGCGCGCGGCGCACCCTCCAGGCTAACGTCGCGCGGGCGAAGGATCGCGGCATGGTCGCCGCCGAGCTCGAAGCGCGGCTGGCGCTCGGAGAAATCGAGATCGCTTACGGCGAAGCGGCCGCGGCGGGCGCGTTTCTCGCGGCGCTCGAAAGGGATGCCGCGGCGAAAGGCTTTCAGCTCATCGCGCGCGAAGCGGCGCGGGCGAGAAGCGGACGCGAGGCGCCTGGGAACGCCAGATTTCGGCCAGCTGGTTGACGCGAGCGACGAGCGCCTCGAGACGCTCGAGCATCTCGAAGACGAGCGCGTTCCCGTCGGCCGTGCGGCAGGCGAAGCGGATCGTGCTCCTGGCCGGATCGAGCTCGAATCGCCGGGACACGGCCGACTGTTCCGTCGTCAGCCGGTATCCCTCGATCCACCGATCGCCCAGGGGGCCCTTCAGCGCAACCGTGTAGACCATGGTGTCGGCGCCCCGGGGCTCGCCCTTGAGCGAGGACACGTCGACACGCACCTCGATGCTGCGATGCTCGTTCCGAACGTCTTCCATGGGCATGGGTCCCACCTCTCCACGGG
>JANMPW010000303.1:0-6001 GCA_031370065.1 Acidobacteriota bacterium | reverse complement strand
CGGTCGAGCACCTGGCCCTCGAACGCGGAGATCGCGTCGGCCAGCGACGGCGCGTCGGGAAAGCGCGCCTCGGGGTCCCGCGCGATGGCGCGTTCGAGGATGTCGCGCAGCTCCGGCGGCAGGTCCGGCCGCAGGGTCTCGACGCGCGGGGCCTTCTCGGAGATGATGCGGCGCACGAGGCGGGCCGTGTCGTTGTCGTCGAACGGCACGCGCCCGGTGAACATCTCGTAGAGCAGGACGCCCATGGCGTAGACGTCCGTGCGCGGGCTCGGCGCCTCGCCCTGGAGCAGCTCGGGTGCGAGGAACTGCGGCGTTCCGGGGACCGTGTCGCCCTGTTCGCCGCGGTAGAGGGAGCTCTCGACGGCGATTCCGAAGTCCATGAGCTGGGGCTTTCCATCTTCGCCGACGATCACGTTCTCGGGCTTCAGGTCGCGGTGCAGCACGCCGATCCGGTGCGCCGCCGCGAGGCCGTTGCAGATGCCCTTCGCGATGGCGAGCCCGCGGCCGAGGGGCAGCGTTTTCTCCTTCTCCTCGATCTGCTTGAGCGTCTGACCGGGGAGGTGCTCCATCGAGACGAATTCTTCGCCCTCGATCTCGACGAGGTCGTAGACGCGGCACACGTTCTCGTGCGTGACCTTGCGCGCCAGGATGATCTCCCGCCGCAGCGTTTCCCTCCGCTCGGGCGAGACACGGTCGGGGCGGACCCGTTTCAACGCGATCTCCTGGTCGAGCTTGAGGTCGCGGGCGCGGTAGACGACGCCCATGCCGCCGAAGCCGAGGACCCCGTCGATGCGGTAGCGGCCGCCGAGGATCGTGCCGATGTGGACCGGCACCTCGCGCGGGCCGGACTTCTGCGTGGACCCGTCGCGCGTGGGAAGCTCGCTGTCGTGGGACAAGACGGAACGATTGTAAGCGCCCGGGGGGCGGAACCGGGAACCGATGCGGGTCGGTTCACGGCCGGCGGCCGACGATTCACGCACCGGGCCTTTGACTTTCCCCCCCGCCGGGGACTAGATTGGCCGGCAGACGTGCGAAGCGATCCAGCCGTCCTTTGCATCCCGCGGCGAACAATTGAGGGAGGAGAACTGTGAGACAGCGATACTGCGTCCCCTTGCCACGCGTCTTTCTTGCCCTGGCGGTTGTCGGATTCCTCGTCAGTCGTCCCGCATCCCCCTCCGGTTTCCAGGTCATGACGCAGGGCGCCAAGGCGACGGGAATGGGACTCGCGTTCGCGGGCGTGGCCGACGATCCCTCGGCGATCTTCTACAACCCGGCGGGCATCGCATGGCAGGAGCACTTCTCGAGTATGGGCGGATTCGCCGTGCTCAGCCGCAGCTCGGCCGACTTCGTGAGCACCAACCCGTTTCCCGGCGTTGGCGAGTTCGGCACCGTGCAGAAGCAGCAATTCCTGGTGCCGAACCTCTTCATCGTGGTGCCGCTGACGACGGACCTCAACTTCGGCCTCGGCATCGACGCCCCCTACGGCCTCGGCCTGCGCTGGAATGTTCCGGAGGTCTGGAGCGGGCGCTTCATCTCTCAGAACGCCGTGATCAAGTCGACCGACCTCAATCCCGTCTTCTCGTACAAGCTCATCCCCGAGCTCTCGATCGCGGCCGGGGCCGACTACCGGTTCTCGGGCCTGCAACTCGAGAGGAACACCGCCGCGATCAACCTCTTCACCGGGGCCGAGGTGGACGTCGCGCACACGAAGCTGTTCAGCGACCTGACGTCCAATGGCGGCTGGGGCTACAACGCCGGGATCATGTGGAAGCCCGTACCGGCGATCGGGGTGGGCGCGTCCTACCGCAGCAAGATCACGGTGAACTACGAGGGGACGGCGACGATCATTCCGCGCCCGACGGGCGACCCGGTCTTCGACGCGCTCGTGGCCTCGCAGGTCCCGTTCGGCGTCCACCCGGTGGCGACGCAGATCGTCTTCCCGGCCTCCATCAACACGGGAGTGGGCATCGGGCTGGGGGGCGGTTTCACCGTCGCGCTCGAGGCCGATTGGACGCAGTGGTCGAGCTTCAAGGCTCTGAACATCGCCTTCGGCGACGGCGCGGCGCCGGACATCAACCGCACGACCGCATGGACGGACTCGTGGGCCTACCGCGTGGGCCTCGAGAAGAAGTTCGGAGTGTGGGCGATCCGTGCGGGCTACTACTACGACAACACGCCGCAGCCCACCAAGGACGTCGGCCCGATCCTTTTCGACAACGACCGCAACGTCTACACGGGCGGCTTCGGCTACCAGACTGAAAAGTTCGGCCTCGACATCGGCGGCGCGTACATCGTGTTCAAGGACCGCAACGTCCTTACGGAGTCGACGGATAACTTCTTCGGCGTGTATTCGGAGATCGGCTGGGCCGCGGTCGCCGACATGCGGATCTCGTTTTAGGTGAGGAGGAGAACCATGAACAAGAGCATCTTCCGCTCCGCCACGCTCGCCGCCGCGCTCGCGCTTCTGGCCGCGGTCCCGGCCGCCGCGCAGACGTTCTCCCAGTACGTCGCTCTGGGCGACAGCCTGACTGCCGGCTCGCAGAGCGGCTGCCTCGTCCAGCGCAACCAGGTGAATTCCTTCCCCGCCGTGCTCGCGCGCACGTTGCTCGTGCCGGACTTCCAGCTGCCGCTCGTACAGGAGACCGCGCTCACGAACCCGCCGGGCACGGCCTGCCTCGGCGCGATCTTCATTCCGCCGTCCACGGTCACGGTCGGCGCGGTCTCCCAGATGGGCGCTCCGCTCAATTCGCAGCTGCCCCGACCCTACAACGATCTCGGGATTCCGGGCATCAAGGTGCAGGAGCTGTTGACCCTAACGCACGGCGACCCCAATGGAACCGACCTCGAGAAGCTCTCGGCGCTCATCCTGCGCAACGTCACCGGCTCGCCGTTCGACGGGACGAACGCCGTGCAACAGGCCGACGCGCTGATCGGACCGGCCACGGGCGACACCCTCGTGACTCTGTGGATCGGCAACAACAACACGCTCGGCGCCTCGACGTCGGGAATCGTCGTGGACGGCGTCACGCTCATCTCCCAGTCGGACTTCCAGGCGAGCTTCCAAGCGATCCTCGCAAACCTTCTGCCGAGCACGCGCCTGGTCGTCGCCAACCTCCCAGACGTGACGGCGATTCCGTTCTCGACGACGATTCCTCCGATCCTGGTGAACCCGACGACCCGCCAGCCCGTCATCATCAACGGCGCCTTCGTGCCCCTGCTCGGGCCGGGCGATTCCGCATACCCCTGCACTCCCGTGCCTCCGGACCAGGGCTGCGGCCTGCCGGCCGGGTCCCTCGTGAATCTGCCGGCGTCGTCGCTGTTGGGCCAGGGGGTCGGCATTCCCGTGGCGGCCGGTGGATTGGGCCTGCCCCTGCCGCATGGGCATATCGACGGGACGGGTCCTCACGCCGGCGTCGTCCTCTACCCGGACGAGGTGGCTTTGCTCCTGCAGCGGACGGCCGAGTACAACTCGGTGATCGCCTCGTCGGCTTCGGGTGCCACCCTGGTGGACGCGAACGCGAGATTCAACGAGATCAGGGCGGAGGGATTCGAGATCGGGGGTATCACCCTGAGGACCTCGTTCCTGACCGGTGGGATCTTCTCCTACGACGGCGTCCATCCCTCTTCGATCGGCTACACGATCGTGGCGGACGAGTTCATCAAGGCCATGAACGCCCAGGGAACGACCGTGTACCCGCGGCCGAATTTCTCGGACGTCCTTTTCACGCCCAACGTCCCCGTGACGGGCGCGTCGGTCCAGAACGGGGGGCCGTGGAGCTATTCGTTCGACATGTGGCGCGACGTCTTGGCGACCGTCTCGTCGAGCGCCGCGAGCATCGTGCTGCCCGCGGTCCCGGCCGCCGCGGTCGTTCCGGCGGGCCGCGGCCGGTCGACCCGAATGGTGGCGCGGCAAGCCGAGCCCTAGGCGCTCCTTTCGGATACTCTCGGGCCCCGGGGGCTGTGCCCCCGGGGCTTTTTGTTTGACCCCGGTTCTGCTAGATTTCGCCGTCTTTCCGAGGGAGCAGGTCTCATGATGATCCCGGCGACACAGCTTCGGAGCGGGATGCTCATCATCCACAACGGGGAGCTGCACCGCGTCCACGACATGGTCCACAAGACGCCCGGCAACCTGCGGGGCTTCGTCCAGGCCAAGATGCGCAACGTCCGTTCGGGCTCGATGAACGAGCATCGGTTCGGCTCGACCGAACGCGTGGAAAAGGCTTCCCTGGACGAGCGGGAGATGGAATACCTCTATTCCGACGCGGCCGGCCATCACTTCATGGACCAGACGAGTTACGACCAGCTCACGCTGTCGGACGAGGTGATCGGCGAGCAGATGAAGTACCTGCTTCCGAATACCGCCATCCACGTCGATTTTTACGATGAGAACCCGGTTGGAATCGAACTTCCGAACAACGTGACCCTCAAGGTCGTCGAGACCCAGCCCGGGATGAAGGGCGCGACCGCCTCGGCTTCCTACAAGCCGGCGACTCTCGAAACCGGGCTTCAGGTCATGGTCCCCCAGTTCGTGGAGGCGGGGATCAAGATCAAAATCGACACGCGGGACAACAGCTACGTCGAGCGGGCGTAGTCCGCGGGCGGCAGGCGGAAATTCTTGGACCGCCGTCCTATGCTGATTTAACATAAATATCTGAGGGGACTGGCCTTTTCGGCTTGACGCCCCCTGCGGACCCCCGGATAATTCCTCCCGTGCGTAAGACGTCGGTCATACCGGCGGCTGTTCTGGCCGCCGGTTTCCTTTTCTGCCTCTCGCCCGTAGTCGAGGGAAAGACTACCCGCCACTCGAAGTCGGCCCATGTCGGCTCGAAGGGCGGCCAATCGGGCCGGACGCAACCCCGTACGAAGAAGACGCCGACCGCCCCGGCCAAGAAGCAGGCCCCAAAATCCCACAAAAAGGCCCGGCGCGTGATTCGCCAGGACAGTCAGGGCGTCGTGGTGGCCGAGCGGGTCGCCCGCGCGGTTCCCGAGCCCTATGGGCCCTTCCAGCCGGTCGAGGAGTACCGCTTCCCGCAACTCCCGTGCGCCGAGTGGGACGCCGTCATCGAGGCCCATGAGCACGAGGCCGACGAGGAGGCCCCCGAACCGGCGAACGTTGCCGACGCGGTGCCTCCACCGGCGGTCAACCCGATCACCCTCGTCGCCCGCACGATCGGTTCGTTGCTGCGGCCGAAATCGGCCCAGTCGACCCTCCGGCCGGAGGACGTGGACCTGTCCGACCTGCTCTCGGGCGGCGTCCAGATCCCGGTCGAGGGCGTGGACGCAAGCCGCCTGAAGGACTCCTTCCTGAACTCCCGCGGAAAGCACCGCCAGCATCTGGCCATCGACATCGGCGCGCCCAAAGGCACGCCGGTGCTGGCGGCAGCCGACGGCGAGGTCGTGCAGCTGCGGCGGGAGAAGCGGGGCGGCATCTCGCTCTACCAGAAGGATGCAACCGGACGGTACCTGCTCTTCTACTGCCACCTCACGAAGTACGCCCAGGGCCTGCGCCCCGGACAGAAGGTCGGATAGGGCGTCGTGATCGCCTACGTCGGGCGGACCGGCCACGTCATCGGCGGCCCGCACCTGCATTTCTCGATCACCCGCCTGCCCGAGGACGACGACAACTTCAACGCCGGTGTCGCGATCAACCCGTACTTGCTGTTCCTGGCCTCGGTACCGTAACTCCGAGTCAGACCACCCTCGGGTCCTCCGCCGCGAACAGTCTGTCCAGCCACAGATTCGTCAGCTTCTCGGATACGGTGTTCTGGCGCAGGCGCGCGGCGAGGTTGCCCCAGTCCATCTGATCCATCAGCTGGTCCTGGTTGAAGCAGGAGAAGACGATCTCCTCCTTGCCCGTGGCCGGGTCCACGTGCTTCTGCAGGCACTGGGCGCAGACCTCTTTCATCATGCACTGCATGGGGGAGTTGATCGAGGCGATCCCGACGTGGTCGGGTCTCAAGTGGGCAGCGAGGACGGTCTTGCGCGAGCGCGCAACGGCGGC
>JANMPW010000302.1:0-7767 GCA_031370065.1 Acidobacteriota bacterium | reverse complement strand
GCTTCTCGCCCGTCCGGCCGTCCAGGACGAGGAATACGATGTCGAACACGAAGCCCGTCTGCTCGACGTAGACCTGCCGGTAGTAGGTGCGGCCGTCGATGGGGGACTGGTACTCCTCGGTCTTGTAGCCGGAGCGGTCCTCCACGCGGAACTCGAGGCTGCCCGAAACGATGAGCTCGGCCGAAGTCTGCGTGCCCACGGCCGCCCAGAACTCCTGCGCCCGGCCGAGGTCCACGAGATTCTGGGTCGGCAGCTTCACGTCGGGCGGCGTCGTGATGACCTCGAACTTCGTTTTCTTCTCGAGCTGCTTCTTCAAGAACCGGTGGAACTCGGCCTGGACGTCCACGTTGGCCAGGCGCTTGTCCTTGGCCTTCTCCGGGTCGGCGACGAGGATGAAGGGCGCCAGAGCGATGCGCTCGTTTCCGCGCAGCGGCAGCTTCGGCTTCAAGGGCAGCCGCAGCTTCACCTGATCGACGCTCGAACACGCGGGCGCGACGAGCAGGATCGCCGCGAGAATGGCCCCGAGGCCGCGCCGGCGCCTGCTAGGGAGCACCGGCAGCCTTTCCGGTCGTCTTCGTGTAGGCCGTGTAGAACTCGGCGAAGCGCGCGTAGTTGCGGCGGATGTAGATGTCGTTGGGGCTGATCTCGAGCGCCTTCTTGTACTCCGCGAGCGCGCGCGCGAAATCGCCGCTGGCCTCGAGCGAGACCGCGAGGTTGTTGTGCGCGCGGGCGTTGTTCGGGTCTTTCGCGACCGCCTGCTCGTAACGGAACGCCGCTTCGCGCCAGAGACCCTTCTTCGCGACTGCGGTGCCGAAGGCGAGCTGCGTCGACGTCTTCTCCGGGTGCGAGTACGGCGCACAGGCTCCCGCGACAACTAGTAAGCAGACAACGGCGATGCGGTCTAGCTTCAAGCGGCTCCTTCATGCCTCGCGGCCGGGTCGGTATTATAGGTTTCCTGTCGATGGGGAGCCGAGAGAATTGTCAACTCTCCTTTCATGAGGGGTACTTTAAGGGCGTGAGCGTGGATTCGGTTTCGCGGTGCGCGGCACTCTCGTGGGCGCGGGGACGCGAGCTCACACCGCAGCGCCTGTGGCCGGCCCTGCGCGCGCGCGGAGGCCTGGAGGCCCTCCTGGCCTCGGGCGAGGACGAACTGTCCTCGGACCTGGGCTCCCGGGAGCTGGCGCGCGTCGTCCTGCGCGCCCCGCAAGACACCGAGGCGTTGCGCTGGGCGGCGGCCGTCGAGCGGACGGGCATCCGCCTGGTGACGGCGTTCGACGCCGAGTATCCCGAGGCCCTCAGGGAGATCGCCGATCCGCCGTTCCTGCTGTACGCGCTGGGGCGGATCGAGCGCCTGAGCCTGCCTGCCGTGGCGATCGTGGGCTCCCGGGACGCGTCGCGGTACGGGCGCGACGTGGCCTGGCGGCTGGCGCAGGAGCTGTCGGCCGCCGGCATGACCGTGGTCTCCGGGTTCGCCCGCGGCGTGGACGCCGCGGCGCACGAGGCGGCGCTCGAGGGCCCGGGAGGGACGATCGCCGTGCTCGGATGCGGCCTGGACGTGGACTATCCGCGCGAACACCGCAAGCTCAAGCAGCGGCTGGCCGCCGACCACCTGCTCCTGTCGGAATATCCCCTCGGGACAGAGCCGCGTCCCCAGAATTTCCCGATCAGAAATCGGATCATCGCCGGTCTTTCGGCGGGCGTGGTCGTCGTCGAGGCATCGCGGCGGTCGGGATCGCTCATCACGGCGCGCCTGGCCAACGACTTCGGCCGCGACGTCTTTGCGGTGCCGGGCTCGATTTTTTCGCAGACGTCCGCGGGGGCGCACGAGCTCCTGCGCGATGGCGCGATCCTGTGCCGCGGCGCCGAAGACGTGCTCGCGGAGCTTTTTCCTTCCGTCGGCACGCCGCGCCTGGCCGCCACCGTTTCGCACGTCCCGGCCGTAGAGCTCTCCGGCGAATCACGCCGGATCTTCGAAGCACTCGGCCGCGAGGAATCGCTCTCGGCCGAAGAACTGTCCCGCTGCCTCGATCTGCCTGCGGCGACGGTGCTCGCGAGCCTGTTCGAGCTCGAGGGGGCCGGGATCGCCATCCCGGTCGAGGGGGGGCGGTACGGCGTCGTGAGACGATGAGCGTCAGTAAGCAGTAAGCCGTGAGCAGTCATCAGGCAGCGGCGACCTCGATCAACTACCTCCCAGGCCAACCGCTTACCGCTTCCCGAGCATTGCTCACGGCGGCTCTGGAATACTCCGTTGTTGACGAGATGCGGGATCAGCAGGGTTTGCGCTTTCTTTCCTGATGTGAGACCGTCCGTCGCCCTCAATGGCTAAATCCATCGTCATCGTCGAGTCCCCCGCGAAAGCGAAGACCATCGAGAAGTTCCTCGGCAAGGACTTCAAGGTCCTCGCTTCCTACGGACACGTGCGCGACCTTCCCCGCAAGGGCCTCGGCGTTGACCGCGAGCACGACTACAAGCCGACCTACGAGCTGCTCGTCGGCAAAGAGAAGACGATCAACGACCTGAAGAAGGCGGTGAAATCCGCCGAGAACGTCTACCTCGCGGCCGACCCCGATCGCGAGGGCGAGGCCATCTCCTGGCACCTGCAGGAGGCGTTGAAGCCCGGCGCCGGCAAGACGGTCTTCAAACGCGTCCGCTTCAACGAGATCACGAAGAAGGCCGTGCTGGCCGCCATGGAAAATGCCGGCGAGATCGACGGGCGGCGCGTGGACGCCCAGCAGGCGCGCCGCATCATCGACCGGCTCGTGGGCTACGAGGTTTCGGACCTGCTCTGGAAGAAGATCTGGCGCGGCCTCTCTGCCGGGCGCGTGCAGACGGTGGCGCTGCGGATCATCTGCGAGCGCGAGAACGAGATCGAGGCCTTCGTTGCGGTCGAGTACTGGACGCTCGACGCGACCCTCGAGGGCAAGACGCCCCCGACCTTCACGGCGCGGCTGTCTTCGTTCGACGGCGAGAAGCTCAAGTTCGACGGCACCGACCCGCGGCTGCCGGACGAGACCGCGGCTGCCCGCGTGCGCGAGGACGTTGCCGGCGCGGTCTGGAAAGTCGCGTCGGTCGAGAGCTCCGAACGGCGCAAGAACCCGGCGCCCCCGTTCATCACCTCGCAGCTCCAGCAGGCCGCGGCGCGGCGGCTCGGGTTCGCGGTCCGGCGGACCATGCAGATCGCGCAGCGGCTCTACGAGGGCCGCGAGATTCCGGGGCGCGGCACCGTCGGCCTCATCACCTACATGCGCACCGACTCGACCCGCGTTTCGCAGGAGGCCTTGACCGCCGTCCGCGAGCACATCGGCGCGCGGTTCGGGAAGGAGTGCCTCCCGGAGTCGCCGCGCTTCTTCAAGAGCCGCCGCGACACCCAGGACGCGCACGAGGCGATCCGGCCGACGTACCTGGATCTTCCCCCCGAAGAAGTCGCCCGGCACGTGGCCGCCGACGAGGCGAAGCTCTACCGGCTGATCTGGCAGCGCTTCGTCGCGTCGCAGATGTCTCCGGCCGTCTACGACACGACGTCGGCCGAGATCACGGCGGCCCGCGCCGTCTACCGCGCATCGGGCTCGACGCTGAAGTTCTCCGGCTACCTCGCGGCCTACGGGATCTCCGACGAGGACGAGGAAGAGACGGACAAGGACACGCCCAAGCTGCCGCCGCTGTCGCAGGGGGAAATCCTCAGGCTCGTCGAGGTCGCGCCCGAGAAGAAGGAGACGCAACCGCCGCCGCGCTTCAACGAGGCGTCGCTCGTCAAGTTCCTCGAGGAAAATGGCATCGGCCGCCCCTCGACCTACGTCGAGATCCTGCGCAAGATCGAGGAACGGCGCTACGTCCACCGCAGGGACCGCCGCTTCATCCCGACTGCGCTCGGGCGCACGGTCATCGAGCTCTTGATCCCGTACTTCGACGATTTCTTCGAGACCTCTTACACGGCGCGCATGGAAGAGGCCCTCGACGAGGTCGAAGAGGGCAAGCTCTCCTGGACGAAGGCGCTCGCCGAGTTCGACAAGACCTTCACGCGAGACCGCGACCGGGCCCTCGAAGGCATGGTGTCGGGCAAGGCGGGCATTCCGCTGGCCGAGGCGAAGAAGTTGAAGCTCTCGGTCGTGCCCGCGATTGACGAGAAGTGCCCGCAGTGCGGCAAGAAGCTGAAACTACGCATGGGCAAGAATGGCCTCTTCGTCGCCTGCAGCGGGTACCCGGGCTGCACCTACACGCTCAACATCCCCGATCCGGAGGAGGATGTCGTCGACGTTTCGGAGATCGAGAACACGACGTGCGAAGAGTGCGGCTCTGCGATGAAGCTGCGCCAGAGCCGCACGGGCTCGACCTTCCTCGGCTGCACGGCGTACCCGAAGTGCCGAAACGTCGTCAACGTGGCTGTCGCGGGCGGCAAGGCCGAGGCGCGGCCCGACGAGCCGACGGGGCAGACGTGTCCGCGCTGCGGCCACGGGCTCGTGCGGCGGCACGGCCGCTACGGCGCGTACGTGTCCTGCTCCAACTACCCGGCGTGCAAGTACAAGCCGCCCAAGCCGATCAAGGACACGGGCGTGCGCTGTCCGAAGGACGGCGGCATCATCGCCGAACGGCGGGGACGGTTCCGCCCTTTCTACGGCTGCGTCAACTATCCGAACTGCGACTTCTCGCTCTCGGTGCGCCCGATCCCGGAAGCGTGTCCGCAGTGCGGCAACCCGTACCTGCTCTTTCGCGAGCGCAAGTCCGGAAACGTCTTCGCCTGCGACAAGGCGGGCTGCGGATTCGAGAAGCCGCCCGGCGAGATCCCGCCGATCGTCGAGATCATCCCGGAGGTCCCGCTCGAGGTGCCGGGCCCGGTCGTCGCCGCCGCTGCGGGCAAATCGAAGGCGAAAGCGAAGGCCAAGGCAAAGGCCAAGGCACCACGCCGCCGGGCCGCGAAGGCATAGCTCCGCGAAGCAGTGAAGGCGCCCTGGGAGAAGTTCTCGCTGCCGGCCGGCGGGACACCCTGCGCCTCGGGGTCGTCTGCGGAGTTCGTGCGGACGATGCGCGAGGTCTTCGGCCCGCTCGTCGAGCGGGTTGCGACATTTCCGGAGGGAAAGCACGCGTGGCTGATGGCGGAGGTTCCTTCCGAGGGCTCTCTGTCCCTTTTCTTCCGCGATCTCGAGAGGCGGCTCGAGCCGTACGGCTCCCTCTGGGTCGTCTTCCCGAAGAAGCCGTTCATGGCACAGGTCGGGTTTCCGTACCTCTGGTTGGACGTGCAGAAAGCGGGCCTTGCGGCGGGCCTCGTCGACAACAAGATCGCGGCCTTTTCCGCACGCCTGACCTCGATCCGGTTCGTCATTCCAATCGCGCGGCGGCCGAAGCGGGCCGACCGGTAGGATCCACCGGGCCGGATGTCTCTGCCTGTCACTGAGCCCTTACGCCAGCCAGACGATCTTTACCTCGTTCTCGCCCGCGCGAAATTCCGGGTCGCCGGTGTACAAGTCGGCCTTGCGCTCCTTCGCGAGCGCGGCGGCAAAACAATCCGCAAGCGACATTTTCCGTTTCGCCTTGATCTGGCCCGCGACCTCGGCGAGTTCCTGACCGACCGGGACGATCTCGATGGGTAGGCCGAGGAGTTTGGAGCGGATTTCGGCCCATCTCGCGGCGCCGATCTTGCGCTCGACCTGGTAGCGCACTTCGGCCCAGTTGGGTGCGGCGATGAGAGCGTTCTTGCCAGAATCGGCAGCCCTCTCGAGAAGGGACACGACCTTCTCGTGACCGCTTTCGGCGAACAGGTAGGAGAGTACGGCGTAGCTATCGAGGACCGAACTTCGCAAGCTTCGCCTCCTCGCGTTCTCGATCGCGAGCCCGCTCGTTCACGAGGTCGACCGTCACGTGCGAATCGCTCTTGAGAATGCCGCAGAGCCCACGGATCGCGGCGCTCGTGACGGGCTGCAGAACGATCTCCCCGTCACGCTCGAGAAAACGGATGCGTGTACCGGCCTTGATGCCGAAACGCCGACGGATCCGCGCGGGAATGACGAGCTGGCCTTTCGTCGTGACGTTGCCGGTATCCATTCGGGCCTCCTACTGGGTGAGAGAATCCTACAAGGACGCGTTAGGTAAGTCAATTGTCTTATGTCTTACAGACCTAACACTGTCCAACCTATTGAGAACCGCGGGCTTATGCTGCGACCGGCCCGTACAATGCCGGCCGTGGATCAGACCGTCACGATCGTCGGCGCGGGGCTTGCCGGCTCCGAGTGCGCGTGGAAGCTGGCGCGGCGCGGCCACCGGGTGCGCCTTGTCGAGATGCGCCCGGTGGTCGGGACCTCGGCGCACCAGACGGACCGGTGCGCGGAGCTCGTGTGCTCGAATTCTTTTCGTTCGGACAATCCGAGAAACGCCGTCGGGTTGTTGAAGCGCGAGATGGAGGCCCTCGATTCGCTCGTGATCCGCTCGGCGCGTTCGGCGGCGGTGCCGGCGGGCGATGCCCTCGCGATGGACCGCGGCGTCTTCGCGGGGCTCGTCACCGAGGCGATCGCTTCTTGCCCCGAGATCGAGCTCGTGCGCGAGGAGGCGCGGGAAATCCCGCCGGAGGGCTTCGTCGTCCTCGCGACCGGGCCCTTGACGTCGCCGGCGCTCGACGGCGCGATCGGCGCGCTGCTCGGGACCGAGGACCTCTACTTCTACGACTCCATGGCGCCGATCGTCGAGGCCTCGTCGCTCGACCTCTCGAAGATGTATGCGCTCTCGCGCTACGGCAAGGGCGACGGCGAGGACTACTGGAATTGCCCTCTCTCCCGCGAAGGGTACGAAGCATTTCTCGACGCGCTGCTCTCGGGCGAGACCGTGCCGATCAAGGACTTCGAGAAGGGCATCTACTTCGAGGGGTGCCTGCCCATCGAGGTCATGGCCGAGCGCGGGCGGGAGACGCTGCGGCACGGCCCGATGAAGCCGATGGGCCTTCCCGATCCGCGCACCGGCAAGAACCCCTGGGCCGTCGTTCAACTCCGCCAGGACGACCTCGCGAAGGAGCACTACAACCTCGTCGGCTTCCAGACGAAGCTGAAGATTCCCGAGCAGCAGAGGGTCTTCCGCATGATCCCGGGCCTCGAGAAAGCGGTCTTCGCGCGCTACGGCATGCTCCACCGCAACACCTACATCCACGCGCCCGCCCACCTCGACCGTTTCTGGCGGATGCGCCGGGAGCCGCGCCTCTTCTTTGCGGGGCAGATCACGGGCGTCGAGGGCTACGTCGAGAGCGCCGCGACGGGGCTTGCCGTGGGCCTCGCGCTCGCGCAGATCCTCGAAGGTCGCGAGCCCGTGCCCGTGCCATACACGACGGCGATCGGTTCGCTCGCGCGGCACTGCTCGGAGCGCCCGCCCTCCGAGAAGTTCGAGCCGATGAACGTGACCTTCGGGCTGATCGAGGACAGCTCCCACTCGCCCGTGCGCGACAAGCAGGTCCGCCGCCAGCAGATGGTGGACCGGGCGCTCGCGGCGATCGCGGAGTGGAAGCAGGAGATAGAGTCCGGCGTCGGCGTGTCGTAGGGGCGGCCCTTGGGCCGCCCGCGGGCGGGGCAAGCCCCGCCCCTACGGCACGAAATCAGGGAAGGAGTGCCCCCGTGCTGACCTGGCAAGACATCGAAGCCGCAAGAAAACGTCTTGCCGGCGTCGCGCACCGCACACCCGTCCTCACGTCGCGACAGTTCGACGAGGCGGCCGGCGCGACCGTCTTTTTCAAGGCCGAGAACCTCCAGCGCGGCGGCGCCTTCAAGTTCCGCGGCGCCTACAACAAGATCAAGG
>JANMPW010000268.1:0-1989 GCA_031370065.1 Acidobacteriota bacterium | reverse complement strand
CCGTGATCGCCACCCAGTGCTTGCCGTGAAGGACCGGCTTCGTGGATGCGGACATGGGCGTCGCGAACGGGATGAGAGCGACGACCAGGGCAATCCGCAGCGACCTTCCTGCCGGATTCGAACGCATTGCCAGCCCTCCGTTTCATGCGACGATACAGCGAGTGGCCCGAGGCCGGCCAGACAGGTGGCCGAAGTCCGTGGCGAGCACTCCGGTCGGGGTCTCTATAATCAAGCGTTCCCGAGCAGACGCCGATGCTTCCAGTAACGCCCACCATCTCCATTCCGGATCACGAGCTGCACGAGCGGTTCGTGCGCGCGTCCGGCCCTGGCGGCCAGAACGTCAACAAGGTCGCCACCGCCGTAGAACTGCGCTTCGACGTCCTCGCGTCGGCATTGCCGGACGACGTGAAGGCGCGGCTCGTGGCACTCGCGGGCAGGCGGATGTCTACCGATGGCGTGCTCCTCATCGACAGCCGCGAGCATCGAACCCAGGCCCAGAATCGCTCCGCGGCCCGAGCCCGCCTGGCGGAGCTGATCCAGCAGGCCGCGAAGAAGCCGAAGCCGCGCAGGAAGACGCGCCCCTCCCGTGCCGCCAAAGAGCGGCGCCTCGAGGCGAAGGGGCAACGCTCGCACATCAAGGCGCGGCGCGGCCGGGTCGGGGGCGACGAATAGACAGCCCATTTTTCGCCTGAGCGAGGCGAAGGAGTTTCGAGCCATGGCAAAGAAGGACGCCCGCGTCGACGCCTACATCGCGAAATCCGCAGAGTTCGCAAAGCCTATTCTCCGGCGCCTGCGAAAGCTCGTGCACCAGGGCTGCCCGGGCGTCGTGGAGGAGATCAAGTGGGGCATGCCCCACTTCAACTACGGCGGCATGCTCTGCGGCATGGCCGCCTTCAAGACGCACTGCACCTTCGGATTCTGGAACCGCGCCCTGAAGATCCCCGGGAAAGAGGGCGCGATGGGCCAGTTCGGCTGCATCACGGCCCTTTCGGATCTGCCGGGCGACGCGGTGATCGTCGGCTACGTCCAGCAAGCGAAGGAGCTCGCCGACAGCGGCGTCAAGCTCGGTCCGGTCCGCAAGGCGAAGAAGCCGCTCCCGGTGCCGGGGTCGCTCAAGGCCGCGCTGAAGAAGAAGCCCGGCGCGGCGGCGCGGTTCACGAAGATGAGCCCGAGCCAGCAGCGCGAGTACTCCGAGTGGATCCTCGAAGTGAAGACCGATGCGACGCGGGATAAACGCCTCGCGATCGCCGTCGACTGGATCGCCGAGGGCAAGTCGCTGAACTGGAAGTACCGGAAGACCGCGAAGGCCAAGGCGTAGGGGCGCCCCTCAGCCCAACCCTCTCCCGCCGGGAGAGGGGGTCTCTTGAATCCTGTCCGGGCCTGAGAGAGCTACGCGCCCGGGTCGTCCGCGGACGGTCCGTAGATGGACGGCACCTTCGCGCCCATGGGTCTCAGGTAGCTCGAGAGCTGACCGCGATGATGGATGGCGTCGAAGAGGAAACCGAAGAGCATGTCGCCGAGCGGTGACTCCCACGCGACCTTTCCGTCCATGAGAAACTGCGCGGTTTTGTCCCAGGCCGCATCGTCCAGCTTGCCCAGCCGCTTCTCGATCTCGCCTGCGTTGCGTTCGAAGGCGGCAATCGATTCCTGGAGCTTCGCGGGAGCGGGCCGTGCGACGTAGTTCACCTGCGACTTGTCGATGAGCTCGCAGGCGTCGCCCCACTCGCTCGCCAGCAGCCAGACGATGCCGCCTGCGGAATTGCTCGTCGGGTGCGGGCGGTATCCCGCCTGATCCGCGGGCACGGCCTGAAGGACCCGAAGGAACCTCGGCTTTTCGGCCTTGAAGCATTCGGCGAAGAACTCACGGGTGGTTTTCATGACTCTCCTTTCAGAGTTGGAAGTTCGAGACTCACGGGCGCTGGCCCGTCACGACGTTGTTGGAGTCCGGCGGGACCGGAAGCACCCAGGCTCCGCAGAGCGGCCGCAAAT
>JANMPW010000629.1:0-1601 GCA_031370065.1 Acidobacteriota bacterium | reverse complement strand
CCCCGCTTCCGAATCTCGGTGAAGAGTGCGCAGCTGGTCGAGCGCGAGCAGGCGACGCCCCTCACGTGGCTGACGCTGCCGAACCGGTTCCTCTTCTCCCGCCTTCCGCCGGCGCAGGGCCCGGCGTTCGAGCGCGACGTGCGCGGGCCGCTCGCCGCGCTGCTGCTGGGCCGGACCTCGGAGCTCGACCGCGGCATGGTCGCCCGGTACCGCCGAGGGGGCCTCTACCACCTTCTCGTCGTGTCGGGCCTTCACGTCGTGCTCGCCGCGGGCCTCGTCGGCTTCGCGCTGCAGCTTCTCGGGGTGGGCGGCAAGAAGCGGGACGCCGCCCTGCTCCTGTCGGTCTTCCTCTTCGTCCTCGTCGGCGGCGCGAATCCCCCCGCGGTCAGGGCGGGGCTCGTGGTTGCCGTCTTCCTCGCCACGCGCCTGCTCGAGCGGCCGATCACGAGCGCGCAGGCAATCGGGCTCTCGGCGCTCACCCTCTTCGTGGGCTCGCCCGAGCAGATCTTCTCGGTGGGTACGGTGCTGACGTTCGCGGCCGTTTGCGGAATCGCCCTCTTCTCGAAACCGATCCGCGCGCGGTTGCCGGAGAGACCGGAGTGGCTCTTCTCGGGCCTCGCCGTCGCGCTGGCCGCGGAGTGTGCGACGGCGCCCGTTCTCTTCTGGCGGTTCAACATCGTCGCAGCGGGAGCGTGGCTGACCGCGCCGCTCTCGATTCCGCTCTCCGGAGCGCTGATCGGGCTCGGAGGAGCGCTGCTCGTGTTTTACGCAGTCGGCATTCCTCCAGGCCCGCTCGCTGCGCTCTTTGGCCTCGGCAGCCGCGCGCTCGAGTTTCTCGCCGAGCGGGCCGCGGGTTGCGCGTTCCTGCGCCCGACGCCCGCTCTCTTTGCGATGTGTCTGGTCGGAATCCTGTTGCTCGCGGCAGGGGCCGGGCCGACTCGTCTGCGCCCGGCGGCCGCCATCAGCGCGGCGATCGTCTTTCTCGCGGCGGCTGTTCAAACGGATGCGCGGGGGCCCGATCGTGGGTTCTCGATCGAGGTCCTCGACGTCGGACAGGGGGACGCGATACTCCTGCGCTGGAACCGCCGGGCGATCCTGGTGGATGGGGGAGGTCCGTTCGATCTGATGGCCGCCGACTTTGGACGCACGCGGCTCGTGCCGAAGCTTCTCGACCGGGGTGTCACCCGTCTGGACGCGGTGATGCTCACGCACCCGCACCCCGATCATGCGCTTGGCCTCTTCGCCGTGCTGGAGGAACTGCCCGTCGGAGAGCTTTGGCGCTCGGCGGGCGAGGATGAGGGGGAGCTCTACGCCCGGCTCGAGGCGGTAGCGGCCGCGAGGGAGGTCCCCGTTCGGGTGCTGGCGCGGGAGGATTCGTGGGAGCGGGAGGGGGCACGGCTCCTCGTGCTTCAGTCGGGCGGCCCGAGGCGCAAGACCGACGCGGTGAACAACCAGTCGATCGTGGCCCTCTTCGAGCGCGATGGAAGGAGCGCACTCTTGACGGGCGATGCCGGCGCGTCCGCGGAGGCGGAGCTGCTTTCCGCGGGGGCCCTCCCGCGGGTCGACGTGCTCAAAGTCGGCCACCACGGCAGCCGCACTTC
>JANMPW010000255.1:0-5256 GCA_031370065.1 Acidobacteriota bacterium | reverse complement strand
CAGGGTGGAACCGGCCCCGCGCCCGCGCCCGTTTGGGCGTGCCGGGGGCCGTTGGCCGTTTGAGTCTGGTTCGGTGCTAAGCGGTAGCGACGGTTATAGCCTTGCGCCGTGAACCGCTTCCTCATCGGCACGGCCGGGCACATCGACCACGGCAAGACGGCGCTCGTGAAAGCCCTGACGGGCATCGACGCCGACCGGCTTCCCGAGGAGAAACGCCGGGGGATCACGATCGATCTCGGATTCGCGCACGCCGAGTGGGAGGGCGCGCGCGTTTCGTTCGTCGACGTTCCGGGGCACGAGCGATTCGTCCGCAACATGCTCGCGGGCGCAGGCGGGATCGATGCGGTGCTCCTCGTGGTCGCCGCGGACGAGTCCGTGATGCCGCAGACCCGGGAGCACTTCGAGATCGTCCGCATACTCGGACTCACGCGCGGGGTCGTCGCGGTCACCAAGAGCGATCGCGTTGCCCGCGAGCTCGTCGAGGTGACGGTCTCGGACGTTCGGCAGCTGCTGCAGGGATCCCCGCTGGCGGCTGCGCCCATCGTCCCGGTCTCCTCGGTGACGGGGGAAGGGCTCGAAGATCTGAAGGCGGCCCTGCTCGAGCTCGGCAAGGACTCGCCCTCCGAGGAGCGCGAAGCGCGGGTCACTCGCCTGCCGATCGACCGCGCATTCCTGGTCCCGGGTTTCGGTCCGGTCGTCACCGGCAGCCTCGTGTCCGGGGCGATCTCCCGCGACCAGAAGCTCGAGCTTCTGCCCGAGCGCCGTCTCGTGCGTGCCCGGAGGGTGGAAGTGCACGGGCGCGAGATGGACGTGGCGCGGGCGGGCGAGCGCGTGAGCGCCAACGTCGCCGGCGTCGAGCTCGCAAACCTCCACCGGGGAATGGTCCTCTCCTTGCCCGGCGCGCTGTCCGTATCATCGCGGCTACTCGTTCGTCTCGAGCTTCTTCGCGGCGCGGAGCCTCTGAAGAGCGGTGCCCGCGTGGCATTCCATCACTTTGCGAGCGAGGCGCGCGCGGGCGTGCGCGTTCTGGGGGGCGCGTCGATCGCACCGGGCGAATCCGCTCTCGCCGAACTGCGGCTCTCGAAGGAAGTGGCCGCAGTCCCGGGCGATCGCTTCGTCGTGCGGCGCCTCTCCCCGGTCGAGACGATCGGCGGCGGCGTCGTGCTCGACCCGCAGCCTGCCGCGCTGCGGGGCCGCATAGCCGGCGAGGCGCTGGCCGCTCTTGCCCCGCTCGAAGGGGGGACGCTGGCCGCGCGATTGGTGCTATGGGTCGAGCAGGCCCGCGAGCGCGGTGTCTCGGAGGAGGCACTGGCAATGCGCGGCGGCATCGCGCCTGCCGTCGCGCGGGAGGCGCTCGCGCCGGCTCTTGCAGATGGGTATCTGCACGCTTTGCGCCGCTCACCGAATCGCTACGTGAGCGAAGCCGCTCTGGCGGCGCTCTCGACCCGAGCGGGGAAACTGCTGCAGGGACTGCTCTCTGCAGGCGGTGCCGGCGTCGGCGTCTCGCGCGGAACGCTTCTGCAGCGCCTGCTTCCCGGGGCTGAGCCGCGCTGGGCCGAGGCTGTCGAGGCGGCACTCGTCTTGCGGGGCGTCCTTGCGCTCGCGGGCGAGGAAGCACGCGTGCCGGGCAAGGGCGATCTGGCGGGCCCGGAGCGCGACCTATCGGAGAGGATCGTGGCGCTCTTTCGCCAGGGAGGCCTCAATCCGCCCTCGCCCACCGAGGTGGCCAAAGTCATCACCCGCCACGTCAAGGTCGTCGAAGGCCTGATCGGCTATCTCGTGAAGAAGGGCGAGCTCGCTCGCCTTCCGGGAGGATGGATCGTCGCGAAGTCGGCGGTGGAAGACGTCGCCGCGCGCCTGCGTGCCTCGGGTAAGCCTTCCCTCGACGTCGGCGAGTTCAAGGAAATGTTCGGCCTGACCCGGCGTCTGGCGATTCCGCTGCTCGAGTATCTCGACAGTACGAAGGTGACGCGACGCGTGGGAGACCGGCGGCAAGTTCTCTAAACCCGGACCTGGAACTTTAGTCTTACTGCGCGATCGTCCTCTTGAGCGCGACGATCTGCTTGATGTCGTCGGAATAGGAAACCTGTCCGCCGAGCGTAAGCTCGTTCCAGGAATCCACTGGCGCGCCGCCGGACTGGGCCGGCCGGATCACCCAGGCGCTCATCGACCGGCGGAAGTATGGCAGCAGCACGGGATCGCTGACCTCGAGCGGTATGGCCTTCTCGATCCTCCCGGCCTTGTCGACCTTCACCCAGTACTTCACGGTGAACGGGCCCTTGTAGGAGTCCGCGGACCACGGCGTCTTCTGCGGGATTGGAGTGGTGTCGACCTGATCGATCGGGATCGAGCCGTCCGCGGGCGCCGCCGCCTTCCGGCTCTCGAGCCACGCGGCGTCGGTCGGCCACTCGAAGGGTTTTGGAAGCGGCGCTGTCGGCACGACGGGCGTGAAGACGGTCTGCTGCACCTTCGGCGAGCGGATCGAGACCTCGAGGTCGACGCGGTAGGCGCCCCAGGTGTCGACCGGAGATCCACCGCGTCGCCCGGGCGAGAACACCCAGCGCGAAAAGGACTTGAGCGACTCGGCCGCGAGCGAGGGAATGGGATCGCGTTCGCGCCGCGCCGAGAGGACCTTGCCCGTCGGATCCACGTGTACCGACACGAAGAATCCGGCCGACAGCGTTGCGTCGGCGAACGTGAGCTTGGGCGGGATGGCCGCGGGTGCGTCCGCGGCCTTTCCGTAGGGGTTGTCGGTGGGCAGCTTCTCGACTGCGATCGACGGAGTTTCCTTGATGCGCAGAATCGTCGGCGCGATCGGGGTGGGCAGCAGCAGACCGAGCGGGTCCGGCGTGGACGTGGCGGCGGGTGGCGCAGTGGCGACGGCCGGTTCGGCCGGGGGCGGCGCCGGAGTCGGCGTCGCGGGCGCAGCCTGACCCCGCGCGGCCGAACGAAGGGCTACGGCAAGAAATGCCGCGAGCGGCGACGCCCGAGCTGTCAGTCGCATGGAATTGGGGGGGAGTATACCCAAGGAGTCTGTAGTCGGTTTCGTCGGTCGTAGAGGAGGGGCTTGCCCCTCCCGGGCGGCCGCGAGGGCCGCCCCTGCGGCTCCCCTTTTCACTTCGCTTCCAGCCAGTTCTGCCCCGATCCAACATCCACCGCGAGCCGGACCTTTAGCTCTGCTGCTCCCTCCATGACTTCCTGGACGAGCCGGCGGGCGTCGGGCACCTCCTGCGAAGGCGCCTCGAGAACGAGCTCGTCGTGGACCTGGAGGATTATCCGCGTCGCGAGCCCTGCCCGGGACAGGGCGGCATCGAGGCGGATCATCGCGATCTTGATGATGTCGGCGGCCGTGCCCTGGAAGGGAGCGTTCAGGGCCATGCGCTCGGCGTTCGCGCGCACGGCCCCGTTGGACGAGGCGATCTCGGGGATCGGCCGCACGCGGCCGAAGAGCGTCGCGACTTCCTTGCTCTCCCGCGCCTCGGCCACGACCTTGTCGAGGCATCCCCGCACGCCGGGGAACTGGCCGAAGTACGCCTCGATGAACGTCTTGGCCTCCGCGTTCGAGACGCCGAGGTCCTTTGCGAGCGAGAAGGCCCCCATCCCGTAGAGGAGTCCGAAGTTGATCCGCTTGGCCGCAAAGCGCATTTCGTTCGAGACGAGCTCGTGCGCGACGCCGAAGACCTTCGCCGCCGTGATGCGATGGATGTCCTGCCCGTCCGCGAAGGCCTTGATCAGCGCAGAGTCGCCCGAGAGGTGCGCCAGGATGCGCAGCTCGATCTGCGAGTAGTCGGCGACGACGAGCGTCTTGCCCGGGGGCGCGACGAAGGCGCGGCGGATCTCGCGGCCCGCGGCCGTCCGGTTTGGAATGTTCTGGAGGTTCGGGTCCGAGGAGGACAGGCGCCCGGTCGCCGCGACCGTCTGCCGGAAGGACGAATGGACACGCCCGGCGGCGTCCGCCAGAGCCGGCAGTGCATCCACGTAGGTGCCCTTCAACTTCGAGATTTCGCGGTACTCGAGAACGCGCTTGGGTAGCTGGAATCCCTGCGCCGCGAGATCCGTCAGCACCTCGACGCCGGTCGAGAGGGACCTCGTCTTCGCGGTCTTCTTCCCGCTCGGGAGTCCGAGCTTCTCGAAGAGGATGGTCCCGAGTTGCACGGGGGAGTTGACGTTGAACTCCTCTCCGGCCTCCTCCCAGATCTTCTGCTCGAGAGTGCGCAGGTCTTTTTCCATGCGCGCCGACATCTCGTTCAGAAATGGCGAGTCGATCGCAATGCCGGCCAGCTCCATGCGCGCGAGCACGGGCGTGAGCGGCCGCTCGATCTCCCGGTAGACCTTCTCGAGGGCGGGCCGGGCAGAGAGCTCGGCGGCGAGCAGCGGTGCCAGCTCCGCGGCGCCCGAGGAGCGCTCGGCGAGCCATCGGTCGGCAGACTCGATCGCGTGCTGCGCCGGCAGAACGCCGTTGACGACGCCGGCCTCCTTGTCGGAGGTTGCCGTGCGGCCGAGCCTCTGGAAAACGAGGGGCTCGAAGTCCGAGCTTCCGACTCCCGGCGAGAGCACGTACTGGGCGAGGCCCACGTCGAAGAGGTCCGACGGAACGTTGCGGCCGGCCTCCTGGAGGAGGCGGTCGAGGGGCTTTGCATCCGGGATCGCGAGCTTTGCGCCCGAGCGTTCGAGCGCGGTCCATCGTTCCCGGATTTCCGCGGCGGGCCCTTCCGCGATGGAGACGTTGGCCCCGCCGCTGGCTGCGAGGATCGCGTGTCCGTCGCGGGTCAGCAGCGCGACGCCCGCCCACTCGCCGGGCGCGACGTCGAACGCCTTTCCCTTCTCGAGCCGGTTCGAGGAGAGCGCCGCCTGCGCGACCTCGCCCTGGATCTCGGCGGCGAGCGAGTGAAACTCGAGCTCGACGAAGAGCTCTTTCAGTTTCTCCGCGTCCGGGGCGGAGCGCTTCAGGGCTTCGGTATCGAACGGGATGGGAAGGTCGGTCTTGATCGCCGCGAGACGGCGCGAGAGAAGCGCGTCCTCCTTGTGCTCGCGGAGGCTCTCGCCGACCTTGCCCTTGACCTCGTCGGCCTTCTCGAGGAGTCGGTCGAGGCTCCCGTACTCCCGGATCCACTTTTTCGCTGTGACCGCGCCCACGCGCGGCACGCCGGGGATGTTGTCGGAGGAGTCGCCCATGAGCGCGAGGACGTCGACGACCTGGCCCGGGGCGACGCCGAAGAACTCCTCGACCCCCTTGTCGTCGAGGAACTTCTCCTT
>JANMPW010000239.1:0-2097 GCA_031370065.1 Acidobacteriota bacterium | reverse complement strand
CATCCCGACGACCCGGATCTCAAGCTCGAGCCCATGTCGCTCATCGTGATCGTCATCGACGAGCTCGCCGACCTCATGATGACCTCACCCAAGGAGGTCGAGGAATCGATCGTGCGCATCGCGCAAAAGGCGCGCGCCGTCGGGATCCATCTCGTCGTCGCGACGCAGCGCCCCTCGGTGGACGTGCTGACCGGCCTGATCAAGGCGAACCTGCCCTCGCGCATCGCCTTCAAGGTGTCCTCCAAGATCGACTCGCGCGTCATCCTCGACGGCAACGGCGCGGAGCGGCTGCTCGGGCGCGGCGACATGCTGTTCCTGGCGCCCGGGACCTCGCGGTTGAAGCGCGTGCACGGGGCCTATATCTCGGTCCAGGAGACAGCGGCGCTCGTGAAGTTCCTGAGGAGACAGGCCAAGCCGCAGTTCGACGAGGAAATCACCAAGGACCGGAGCGAGGCCATCGCTCGCGACGACGCCGGGGGCGAGACGGACCCGCTGTATGACGAGGCCGCGCGGCTCGTCGTGCGGGAGAAGATGGCGTCGATCTCCTTCCTGCAGCGGCGCATGGGCGTCGGCTTCTCGCGCGCCGGCAAACTCATCGACATGATGTCCCGCGACGGTTTGCTCGGACCGCCCCGGGGTTCGAAGCCCCGAGAGGTCCTCGTCTCCGATGACTACTTCGCGGAAGTGGACCGCCAGCCGCGATGACGCGCGCGATGCGCTCGCTCGTCCTGGCCTTCGTCGTCGCGCCGTTCCTCGTGTTCGGGGTCTACCGGCTCGCGCGCGAGCTCGGCTTCCTCGACCCGCCGTGGAACCCGGAGCACGGAGAGCGCCGCACCATCGTCGCCGCGATCTACGCCCTCCTGCTTTTCCTGTGCATCTTCCTGTTCGGCTACGCCAATGCGTGGCCGCGCGTCTGGGCGATCTTCGGGATCGTCAACGCGGCCGCGCTCGTGTTTTTCCTGGCGCTCGGCGTCGCTGCCGCCCGCCGGCTCTGGAAGATGCGGCACCCGGCCCCCGACGTCGCGGCCGCGCTCCCGGCGGAAGACCCGGACGACGCCGGAGAGAAGCCACTGCTCTGACTCATCGAGCCGCCTCACAACTCATGACGCACGACTCATGACCTCTCCCGTCCGCGTCGTCTTCTTCGGCACTCCGGACTTCGCGGTGCCGTCGCTCGCGGCTCTGCTCGACGCCGGGATCGCGATACCGCTCGTCGTGACGCAGCCTGACCGGCCGTTCGGCCGCCATGCCGAGGCGCGCCCGTCCGCCGTTGGGGCGTTTGCGGCCGCGCGGGGGATCCCCGTCGAGAAGCCGGCGACGGTTCGCGGCAATGAAGGCTTTCTCGCAACGTTGCGCGCGGCGCGCCCCGATGCGATCGTCGCCGTCGCGTTCGGCCGCATTTTCCCGATCGAGATCCTGCGTCTGCCTCGGATGGGCTGCTTGAACGTACACGCCTCGCTGCTGCCGCGGCACCGCGGCGCGTCGCCGATTCAGGCCGCCATCCTCGCGGGGGATTCCGAGACGGGTGTCGCCACCATGCGGATGGAAGAGGGCCTCGACACCGGCCCGGTCTATCTCGAGCGACGTGTCCGGATCGCAGCAAAGGAGACGGCAGGCGAGCTCTCCTCGAGGCTCGCGGGGTTGGGCGGCGAGCTCCTCGTCGAGACGCTTCACGGCCTCGCGGCGGGCACGCTCTCCGCGCTCCCCCAGGCGGGGGAGCCGTCCTTCTGCCGGCCGATCCGCCGCGAGGACGGGGCCGTCGACTGGACGCGGAGCTCCGGCGAGCTGGCGCGGCGCCTGCGCGCGTACACGCCGTGGCCGGGCCTGTACACCTTCCTCGGTTCCGCGCGCGTCAAGATCCTCGAAGCTGACGCAGACGCCGGGAGCACATCTGAAGAGCCGGGGATTATCCGGCTCGAGGGCGGGCACCTCGTCGCGTCGGCGGGCGAAGGGACGGCGCTACGGATCGAACGGCTGCAGCGCGCCGGCCGCCAGCCCGTCACGGGCGCCGAGTTCGCCCGCTCCGTCCAACTGCCGGGCCGCTTCGAGAGGCCGCGGTGAGGGTTTGAAGCGGCCCCCCGCCCCGACGGCACGGAC
>JANMPW010000234.1:0-4677 GCA_031370065.1 Acidobacteriota bacterium | reverse complement strand
CAACGTGAAGGCGCGCTGGTATAAACCGAGATAGAGCAACCCGACTCCCGGAAAGAGGACCGAGAGCCAGCCAGCTGCCTTCGGCGACTTCCGCTCGATGATTGTGACAGGACCTGCTGCGGCGACCGGCGGGGGCGGCGGGGCCGCGGCCGGAGCCGGGGAAGGCTGGGGCGCCGCGGGCTGCGAACCGAAGCTCTCGTTCATGTCTTTCTCCTCGTCGAGTTTCGTCGTCGCCCTTACACACGAAAACGGGCGGGCAAAGGTTCCCGGCTGCCCCCGCCCGCAAGCTGAAAGTCTCCGGGGCCCGCAGAAGCGCCGCCTTCCTTGCCGAGGCGCGGGCGGCTCGGCGCTTTCTTCGTCTCCGGCTTCCACACGATTGCGATCGCGTTGGACATCGTCGCGCGGCCGTAGCCGCCGACGTGGCCTCTCCAGACCGCCAGCGTGCGCAGCGCCTTCTCCTGGAGGGCGCCGAGCCGGTCGCCGACGGAGCTCTGTGCCACGGTGACGGCGTTGCGCGTGCTCTCGCCGAGGCTCGCGAATCCCGCCTTGCGCACGACCGCGGTCGGATTCAGGCCGAGCAGCATCACGAGGACCGCGGCGCAATAGGCGTAGACGATGACCATCTTTCCGGAGAAGGCCGACCGCCAGAAGGATTTCTTCTTTTCGGGCTTGCCGGCCACGAGCCGCGTCGCGAGCCACGCGGGCGGCTCGGGCGCCGCAAGGTCGCGCATGGCGTAGAGCGCTCCCGCCGCCTGCGCGCAACCGCCGCACCGCGAGAGGTGGCCCTGGAGGCGGCTTTCGTCGGCATTTTCGATTTCACCCTCGAGGGCGCTCGCGAGGAGCATCTCTGCTGCCTCGCAGGAAACGGTCTGTCGCGGGACCTCGAGGAGCGCCTGGCGCAGCCGCGGGCTCCACGCGGGCGGCTGGAGCTGCGCGGCGAGCGATGCGCCGCTGTCGAGGTCGGCGCCGACCCGCGCGCATTCCGTGCAGGTGCCGCGGTGCGCCTGAAGCTGCGACTCGGGAGCCCCGGCGACGAAAAGCCGTTCGAGCTCGCGGCAGCTCATACGAGTCCCGCCGCGGTGATCGCGAGAGAAGCGAGCGCGCCCGGTGCGCCCTTACTTTCGTGGCGCTCGCGGATCTTGCGGGCCACTTCGGCGCGCGCCCGGAAAAGGCGAGACTTGACGGTCCCCTCGGGCAACTCGAGGGCCTTGCCGATCTCGTCGTAGGCCAGGCCGTTCAAGTCGCGCAGGATCAGGATCTCGGCCAGGTCCTCGGGAACCTCGGCGAGCGCCGAGAAGAGCATCTGCGTGCGTTCCTTCTTCAACGCCATGCTCGCCGGGTCGTCATCGGACTTCAAGAGCGCCGTGACCGCATCGTCCGAGATGAAACGGAAGGACTTCTCCCGCTTGCGTCGCCGGTAGCGATCGATACAGAGGTTGCGGGAAACCGAGAGCACCCAGGCCACGAGGGAGAAGCCCCCGTCGTAGCGGTGGAGGTTCTCGAAGAGTTTCAGGAAGATCTCCTGGGACAACTCTTCGGCGTCTTCGCGCTTCAACGTGAAGTGGTACGCGATGGCGTAGACCTTCTGGCCGAACCGATCCACAAGCTCCCTCCAGGCATCGTCGTTGCCTTCGCGGCAGCGGGCGACCAGATCCTTTTCGTCGGTGGTGCTCACGCTGCTCTCATTCGGACAAGACGCAGAAGCTCGAGAAAAGTTCGCGGAGAGCGCCGGTAGCAGGGCCGCGGAAGTATTTGAGCCACAGGCTCTTATCCCGGCGACAGTACCGGGTTCCGGGCTTTTTCGGGAAAAAAGGCATACCCGAGGAGCTTGTAGCAGAGTTTGGCGACCATGAAATCCGGGGCCCGATTGCCGGCCAGCGGCGCGTGCTCGACCACGTCGGCGCCGATGATGTTCCGTTCCGACGCGACCCTTCGGATGATGGAAAGGGCCTGGTCGTACGTTCCGCCGCCCGGCTCGGGCGTGCCGGTGGCCGGGACGAGGGAGCCGTCGAAAAAGTCGACGTCGAACGTGATGTAGACCTCGCCCGTCAACTTCCGGAGCGCCTTCTCCATCCAGGCGTCGGAGCGGTGCATTTCCCGGTTCGACACGATCATCGTCCCGCTCTGGCGGACGTAGTCGACCTCCTCCTTCGAGATCGACCGGATACCGACGTGGACCGAGGGGATGCCGAGCTCCACCCAGCGGCGCGCGGCGCAGGCGTGCGAGTACTTCTGGCCCTCGTACGAGTCGCGCAGGTCCCCATGGGCGTCGAAGTGCAGGATCGACATGTTCGGGAACTTCGCACGGTGCGCACGGATTGGCCCGGGCGCGATCGAGTGCTCGCCGCCGAGGGTCAGTACGAAGCGGTCCTTTGCAAGCAGCTCACCCACGACCTTTTCGAGCCCCACGACGCAGGCCTCCGGCTCCATGTTGTCCGGAAGCCAGGCTGGAAGCGTATGGACGCCGACCCGATAGACCTCCTCGTCGAGCTCGTCGTCGTAGAGCTCCACGTAGTGCGACGCCTCGAGGATCGCCTGCGGGCCGTTCTTGGTCCCGACGCCATACGAGACCGTGCGCTCGTAGGGACAGGGGAGGATTGCGACGCGGCTCTTCTCGAGGGTGTTCTCTTCCGGGGGGATGCCGAGGAAATTGGACGAGAGGAACATGACGGGATTCTATTTCGAATTCCGTCATCCCGAGCGTAGCGAGGGACCCCGTACTCGATAAGGACGGTCGCGTGTCGAGTCCAGGATTCCTCGTTCCTCGGGATGACAGTCGTTGGGATCTACGCGGGTGCTGGCCCGCGTTTCCCGCGCCCTCCGCGGCGACGGCGCCGGGGCGGGGGGGCCGGCGCGGGCGGGATCTCGCCTGTCTCGCGGGCGCGTGCGATGCGGGCCTGGAGGGCGCGCCAGTCGCGGACGAGCTCCTGGCCGCGCCCGGTCGCCATGGCGGTCAGCTCGAAGATGTCGAGCGCGGTGCCGAAGGCGTCCCGGAACGCGAGCCGGCGGGCCGGCAGTTTCCCGTCGGGGCGGTGGGAGAGCTTACCCACCATCGAAAGCGCTTGCTTGATCCGATCGGTCGCCGCGCGCGGCAGAGACATCCGGAATGCGAGGGGCGAAACGACCTCCTCGATGATCGTCGAGAGGCCGCCCGGGTCGGGGTCGCCGTCGGGAGCGGCGTCGCGCACGCGGGCCCGCACGATCGGAAGGTACAGGAGCGCGAAGAGGACCGCGTCGTCGAAGACGCGCCCGCGCCGCCGCTCGGCATCGAGCACGTCGAGCAGCGCCCAGAAGAGATGCCCGGTCCCGTGGGCATGGTCCGGGTCGATCTGGCGCAGCACGGTGGCGAGCTCTTGCAACAGCACATCGAGCAGCCCCACTTCCCGCATCAGAAGGAGTGTGGGCAGCGCGTGCCCGCCGCGCAGCGCTTGCGCGAGCTCCTCGGTGACGCGCGGCGGGGCGGACTTCACGAGTTCCTTGCGATGCCGGAGGATCGCCTCGTACGCGTCCGGCGTGATCGCAAAGCCGAGGCGGCTCGCGAACTCGACGGCGCGCATCATGCGCACCGGGTCTTCCTGGAAGCGGATGTCCGGATCTCCGATCGTGCGGATCAGCCCGGCCGCGAGGTCCTCGAGACCTCCGACGTGGTCGATCACCGCGAAGCTCGCGATGTCGTAGAAGAGGCCGTTGATCGTGAAGTCGCGCCGCAGCGCGTCCTCGCGCGGCGTGCCGAACGTATTGTCCTCGGTCTGTAGCAGCTGCGGGCCCGCGCCCGCGGCGGCGGGCTCCGGCCGCCGGCGGAAGGTCGCCACCTCGACGACCTTCCCGTCGGCGAAGAGGATGTGCGCGAGTCGAAAACGGCGGCCGATCATGCGGCAGTTGCGGAAGAGCTTGCGCAGAGCCGCGGGATGGGCGTCGGTGCCGATGTCGAAGTCCTTGGGGACGCGCGAGAGAAGCAGGTCCCGGACGCTGCCTCCGACGAGGTAGCCCTTGTACCCGCCGCTCTGCAGACGGTAGAGGACCTTCAGCGCGTCCGGGTCGATCCGGGAGCGCGAGATCACGTGCTCGCCGCGCGGCCGGATGCGGGGGGCGGGCTCGGTGCTCGGAGCGGGGGCGGGTATGTCGGTCTGACGGAAGGTGTCGGTAATGAAGGTGCGCCTCTCTCGGGGGGGGATTCTAGCTTAAGCCATTGACAGAAAGGATGTTTTGACTTTCTGGAGCCCTCTGCGAAAGAATACGCCGTCTTTCCGCAATCCGGAGACGAGGAGGTCAAATCATGAGGTTCCGTATCCTTGCCGCGGTCTGTCTGGTGGCCGCTCTGGCCACGACGCTTTCCTGCGGCTCAAAGGGATCGCAGAAGGAGATCTTGATCGGCGAGTACGGCTCGCTGACCGGGGGAGTCGCGACGTTCGGCATCTCCACGAAGAACGGCTCCGAGCTCGCCTTCGAAGACATCAACAAGAAGGGCGGCATCCTCGGACAGAAGATCAAGCTGCTCGTCGAGGACGACCAGTCCAAGCCCGAGGAAGCCGGTACGGTCGTCAACAAGCTGATCCATCAGGACCACGTCGTTGCAATGCTCGGCCACGTGGTCTCATCGCATTCGCTTGCGGCGGCTCCGATCTGCCAGGCCGAGAAGATCCCCATGATCTCCCCCTCCTCGACCAACCCGCGCGT
>JANMPW010000227.1:0-3475 GCA_031370065.1 Acidobacteriota bacterium | reverse complement strand
GGCTGGTTCGGCACCTTCGTGATGACGGACGTATCGGCGAATCCCAGGCCCGTCACCTCGTAGAGCTGCCAGAACCAGGTCCCCTGCACGTACTGCGCGGTCGGCGCGCCGATCACCATCGAGAAGACGGCCTTCGTTCCGCTCCAGTGCACCGAGGGCTCGCGCACCGCGATACCGGAGCCGTCCTGCGAGCCCGTCTGCCCGAACCCGGCGAGCTGCGTCAGGTTCTTGCGTGTTCCGTTCGGGTACTGGATCCACAGATCGCCGCCCCGCGGCGCGGACTCGAGACCGCCCGACGCGTTCCCGAACACCGACGCCACGGTCGTGAAGTCGCCCGGCACCGGCACTTGCGTGACGAAGAGCACAGGATTCGGAATCGTCACGGCGAGAGGGGATCGACGCGCCGGCCTCGCGCCGAGAAGAGCGGCAGCGCCCACGGCGATTCCGACGAAGATCCCGGCTCGTACAGGGGCGCTGCGCATGAGAGAGGCTCCTGATACTAGAGGACTGCGGAATCGAGTCGGGTATTCCTTCGACGGACGACAGGTTTCTTCGAAAGGAAGTGCGGGCGCCTCACGGCTACACTTCCCGGGCCACATGACGATCGACGCGGGAACCCGGCTCGGCCCATACGAAATCCTCGGCCCGATCGGCGCGGGCGGAATGGGCGAGGTCTACCGTGCGAAAGACCCGCGCCTCGCGAGAGAGGTCGCGATCAAGGTACTGCCGGAAGAATTCTTCGAAGGTGAAGAGAGAAGACAGAGGTTCGAGCGGGAAGCGCGGGTGCTGGCCTCTCTGAATCATCCGAACATCGCCGGCATCCATTCGTTCGAAGAGCTCCCCTCTTCTTCTTCCTCTCTGGCCCGCCACATTCTCGTCATGGAGCTCGTCGAGGGCGAAGATCTCGCGCAGCGAATCTCCTCCGGCCCTCTTCCCCTCGAGGAATCTCTCTCCTACGCCCGTCAGATCGCCGAGGCGCTCGAGGCCGCGCACGAGAAGGGCATCGTCCACCGCGATCTCAAGCCCGCCAACGTCAAGGTCACGCCCGACGGCAAGATCAAACTGCTGGACTTCGGTCTCGCGAAGATCTTCGAGGGCGATCCCGGAAAGCCGGGCTCCGGAGCGGGCGTGACCGCATCCCCCACGCTCACGGCGCGCGGCACCGCGGCCGGGATGATCCTCGGCACGGCGGCCTACATGAGCCCCGAGCAGGCGCGCGGCAAGCCCGTCGACAAGCGCACGGACGTCTGGGCGTTCGGGTGCGTGCTGTTCGAGATGCTCACCGGGAAGAGAGCCTTCGAGGGCGAGACCGTGACCGACGTCCTCGCGGCCGTCCTCATGAAGGAGCCCGACTGGGCGGCGCTGCCGGAGCAAACGCCGGGGAAAATAAGAGATCTGCTCAGAAGGTGTCTGCGGCGAGAGGCGAAGCAACGCCTCCACGACATCGCAGACGCCAGACTGGAGCTCGAAGAGCTGAGCGGGCCGACCTCATCGAGCTCCTCCGGATATTCACCCTTCAGAGAAAATACGTCCGAGCCCAGCCCCACTCTAGGTCGGAGCGCTACGGCAACGTCTGCGCGAGGGAGCAAAACCTCTCTCTTCCTCTCCTGGGCGCTTGCCGTGGCATTCGCGGCCGTGGCGGGATGGGCGCTATTCCGCGCGCGTCCGGCCACGTCGCCCGCGCGCGCGCTGAAGCTCGCCGTCATTCCGCCCGCTGGAACGGTTTCGGGCGGGCCCATCGATCTTTCACCCGACGGCAAGCAGATCGCCTTCACGGCCGCCGGCCCCGGCGGCCGGACCAGACTCTATGTCCGAAGCCTCGATTCCCTCGACGCCAAGGCCCTTCCCGGCACCGAGGACGCGAATGCTCCGTTCTTCTCTCCCGACGGGCGCTCGCTCGGGTTCTTCGCCGGAAAGAGGCTGAAGCGCATCGACATCGAGGGGGGGCCGCCGCGCGACCTCACCGGCGCGCCGGATCACCGCGGAGGCAGCTGGAGCGCGCAGGGCGTCATCGTCTTCGCGGCCGAGGGGGGCGGGCCCATCTACCAGATCCCCGCCTCCGGCGGAACCGTCAAGCCGGTGACGACGCTCGACGCGGCGGCCAAGGAAGTCTCGCACCGCTGGCCGCGCTTCCTGCCCGACGGCAAGCACTTCCTCTTCATGAGCCGGAGGCCCATCGCGCGGATCCGGCTCGCGATCGAGGTCGCGTCGATCGACGGCGGGCCACGCACGCGGCTCGCCGACGCCAGCACCCCCGGCGCGTTCTCCCGCGACCGGCTCTACTACGTGCGCGGGACGTCGCTTCTCTCGCAGGCGTTCGACGTGAAGACCCTCGCGCTCTCCGGGGATCCGGCGCCCGTGGCCGAGGACATCTGGCGCAACTCGAATACCGACGGGCTGACCTCCTTCGCAGTGGCCGGGGACGGCACGCTCGCGTACCGCCGCGGCGGCCTCGCGCTGAGCCAGCTCACGTGGCTCGACCGCCAGGGGCAGAAGCTGGGCACGGTGGGGGTGCCGACGATCATCGGTGCGATCGCTCTCTCCCCGGACGGCCGCCGCCTCCTCGAGGAGCTCACCGACCCGGACCCGGCCAGCGACGCGGCCGGGCTCTACGTGGTGGACGCGACGACGGGGATGACGACGCGCGTGACGTTCGGCGGCGGCGACCAGACGTCCGGCCTCTACTCCCCGGACGGACAGTCCATCGTCTACTCCTCGGACGTCAAGGGCGCATTCGACCTTTATCGCCAGGAGATCGGCGCGTCCGCGGACCCGCAGTCCCTCCTCGTGAACGGCGTCTGGAAGTTCCCCGAGAGCTTCTCGCCCGACGGCCGGTTCCTCAGCTATTCGCAGAGCGAGCCCGGGAAGCCGCGAGACGTCTGGGTCCTGCCGATGACGGGAGGGGGCAAGCCGTTCCCGTTCGCGCAGACCGCCGCCGAGGAGTGGGGCTCTCAGTTCTCACCCGACGGACGCTTCATCGCATACGTCTCCGACGAGTCCGGCACCCCGGAGGTTTTCGTGAGGCCCTTCCCCGCCGCGGGAGGGAAGTGGCAGATTTCCGCCGGCGGGGGCACATCGCCGCAATGGCGGCGCGACGGGAAGGAGCTCTTCTACCTCGGTCCCGAGTCCCGGCTCATCGCGGTGCCGGTCACGCTCTCGGCGCGCGGGCTCGAGGCCGGCACCGCCACGACGCTCTTCCAGAACGCGAGCATGCCTCTCCCCGGAATCTCCATGACGACCGTCTACCGCGTGGCCCCGGACGGACAGCGCTTCCTCGCCACGCTTCTGACCGGCCTGCAGGAAAGCTCACCGATCGTGCTGCAGACGGGGGCGGGGCGTTGACCAGGCGCAGCCGTCACTCGACTCATTCGCCGACGGTGACCACGACCTTCCCTCGGGCGTGACCGGCCTCCAGATACCGGAGCGCCTCTGAGACCTGACTCAACGAGTAGGTCCTGTCGATCACTGGTTTGAC
>JANMPW010000624.1:0-2513 GCA_031370065.1 Acidobacteriota bacterium | reverse complement strand
CTCGGCCTGGAGCGCCCGCAGATCGAGCAGGAGGTCCCGGGCGGACTGGTAGCGGTCGGCCGGGTCCTTCTCGAGGCAGCGGAACACGAAGGGCCGCAGCTCTGCCGGGATCTTCTCTGCCTCGGCGTGCTTGTGGGGGTCGTCGCGCAACACCGCGCCCAGCGTCTCGACCGGGCTGTCGCGCATGAAGGCGCGGCGGCCGGTGAGCATCTCGAAGAACGTCGCGCCGAGCGAGAAGATGTCGGTCCGCCCGTCGATCGGCTTGCCGCGCACCTGCTCGGGCGACATGTAGCCCGCCGTCCCGACGAGGAATTGGGAGCTCGAACCGCGCCCGCCCGTGATGGTGTCGGAGAGGCCCGAGGTCCGGGCGGGCTGCTCGATGCGGGCGATGCCGAAGTCGAGGATCTTCACCCGCCCCTCGTTGGTGAGGAAGATGTTGTCGGGCTTGATGTCACGGTGGATGATGCCCTTGTCGTGCGCCGCGGCGAGGCCCTCCGCGATCTGGCTGGCGACTTCGACGGCCTTCTGCGCGTGGAGCGGTCCGCCACGCAGGCGGTTCGCGAGCGTCTCGCCCTCAAGCAGCTCGGTGACCGCGTAGGGCACGGCGTGGAAGGAGCCCGTGTCGTGGATCGCGAGGATGTTCGGGTGGTTGAGCGTGGCGACGGCGCGCGTTTCCCGGTCGAAGCGATGGAGGCTGTCCGCGTCGTGCGCGGCCGCGTCCGGAAGGAGCTTCAACGCCACCTCTCGCCGCAGGCGCGTGTCGCGGGCGCGGTACACCTCGCCCATGCCGCCGCTGCCGAGGGGCGCAATGATCTCGTAGGGGCCGAGCTGATCTCCGGGGGCCAGTGCCATGCGGCGTAAGGATACAGGTGTCGCTCGCGCTACACTGAAAGGCGCATGGAAATCTGGCTTCTGCGGCACGCAGCCGCCGAGGACCGCGCCGCTTCGGGACGCGACGTGGACCGCACGTTGACCGAGGACGGTCACAAGCGAGCCCGGGAGGTCGGAAGGGGCCTGGCCGCCCTCGAGCCCAAGATCGAGCTCGTTCTCTGCTCCCCGTTCGCCCGAGCCCGGCAGACTGCCGAGCCCGTCGCCCGGGCGCTGCGCCTGTCTTCGAAATTGCGGGAGACGCGGGCGCTCGAGCCGGAGCGCGATCCGGACGAAGTCCTCGGGGAGATCCGGTCCGAAGGGGTCGAATCCGTCCTCCTCGTCGGCCACGAACCGCACATGGGCGCCCTGCTCGGTCGCCTGGTGGCGGGGCGGCCGGGCCTCTCGATCCCGATGAAGAAGGCGGCCCTGGCGCGCCTCTCCTGGGGAGGCTCCGGTCCGGCGACGCTGCGGGCCCTCCTGCCGGCCCGGGTGCTGGCCCTGGTGGGCTCCTCCGAGGGCTGAGGACCGGCCCGTCCCGGATTTCGATAGACTTCCACCCGCTCGTTCGCCTTCGAATGCTTCATTGAGGAGGAATTTCATGGGCAAGCTCGCTCTCGGATGCGTCGCGATTCTCGTCCTCGTCGCCGTGATCGCCGGAATCTCCTTGGCAGGGACGTACAACAAGCTCGTCACTCTCGGCGTGGATGTCGACAAGCAATGGTCCGAGGTGGAAAATCAGTACCAGCGCCGGGCCGATCTCGTCCCGAACCTCGTGGCGACCGTGCAGGGCGCGGCGAACTTCGAGAAAGAGACGTTGACTGCCGTCACCGAGGCGCGCGCTTCGGTCGGCCGCGCGACGATCACACCGGGCAAGGCGCCCGCCGATGCCGAGTCGCTCGCCCGCTACCAGCAGGCGCAGGACCAGCTCGGGTCCGCGCTGCAACGCCTCCTCGTGGTTTCGGAGCGTTACCCGGAGCTGAAGGCGAATCAGAACTTTCGCGACCTGCAGGCGCAGCTCGAGGGCACGGAGAACCGGATCACGGTCGCCCGCGGGCGGTTCAATGATTCGGCGCAGTCCTACAACACGGTTTTGAAGAAGTTCCCGACCAACCTGATGGCCGGCCTCCTCGGATTCAAGGAGAAGCCGTTCTTCAAGGCCACGTCGCCGGGCGCCGGGGAGGCGCCGAAGGTCCAGTTCAACTTCAACGGCGCGGCCCCGACCGCGGCGCCGGCGCGGTAGGGAATCAGTAAGCGGGAAGCAGTAAGCGGGAAACAGGGGCAGGTGTGAGCCGGCGCGCGCTGCGGACGGTCGTTCTGGCGGCGCTCGCCGTGCTCATCGCCGGCTTCGCGTTCGGCGACCGCTACGACGAGCAGCTCCCGGAAAAGCCGAAGCGCTACATTACCGACCGAGCGGGGGTGTTCGCGCCGGGCCAGGCCGAGGCGCTGAACGCGAAGCTCGAGCAGTTCGAGAAGGACACGTCGAACCAGCTTCTTGTCTGGGTTGACAAGAAGATTCCCGAGGGCTTCACGCTCGAGGATTTCACGGTGCGCACCGCCCAGAAGTGGGGCACCGGCGGGAAGAAGGCCGACAACGGGGCGATCCTTTTCGTCTTCATCGAGGATCGGAAGCTCCGGATCGAGGT
>JANMPW010000080.1:0-4762 GCA_031370065.1 Acidobacteriota bacterium | reverse complement strand
CCGATTGGAAGCGCTCCTCGCGGCTCTTCTCGAGGCACCGTCGGACAACGCGATCGCTCCCAGGCGGCAGCAGGGAGCTGCCCGAGGCGAGCAACGGCGGGTCCTCTTTGAGGACCGCGATCATCGTCTCGATGCCGGTTTCGTGGGCGAAGGGGCGCTCGCCCGTCAGCAGTTCGTACAGGACTGAGCCGAAAGAGAAGAGGTCCGACCTGTGGTCGACCGCCTGGCCGCGCACCTGCTCGGGCGACATGTATCCTGCCGTGCCCGACGATCATGCCCGACTCGGTGTGAAGCGGCGTCGTCGGCGCGTCCGTCAGCGCGACGGCGGCCTCGGCTAGTGGTGCCGCGAGCTTGGCGAGACCGAAGTCCAGGATCTTGACGCGACCGCCTTTGGTGACCAGGAGGTTTTCGGGCTTCAAATCCCGATGCACGATCCCCATTTCGTGCGCCGCGGCAAGGCCGTGCGCGATCTGGATTGCGTAGTCGATCGCTTTCCTCGGCGACACACGCCCACCCGCCAGAGTGGCCCGAAGCGTCTCGCCCTCGAGCAGCTCCTGGACGACGTAAGGCGCCCCCTCGTGCGTTCCGATGTCGTAGACGGCCGTGATGTTCGGGTGATTCAAGAGCCCCGCGGCCCGGGCCTCCTGCTCGAAGCGACGCAGTCGGTCGGGGTCGGCCGAAAACGACGCCGGCAGAACCTTGACCGCCACCTCGCGGCCGAGCCGCGTATCCAGCGCCCGGTACACCTCGCCCATCCCGCCTGTCCCCAGAGGCGCCAGGATCTCGTACGGACCGAGCTTCGTACCGGCAGCGAGTATCATCGAACGACCGCTGGAAGGGATGATATGTCGCGGGGGGCGGCGGTCTGTGGCCGCATCGGGGCTATCGGACCCATCGTCGCACCCATGCCCGAATTCCTTAGGAAAAGTGCGGGTTTCCCCCGGGTTCGAATCCCGGCATCCCGACCAATACCTCACTCACATATACCCCCGCACTCGAAGCGATCCCGCGGTATTTGCGGGGCTTTTCCGAAATCGCCTGAACTCCGCGATGGTTGCGATGTTGGCGTTTTCGGGGATGTTCGTGGGTCCGCATTCGGACACAAGTTCGCACCCGTGACCGTGACCCACGGAGCCTTGACCTTTGACGGCGAAAGTAGACCCCGTGCAGCGGCGAAGCTATGATTCCGCCAACCGTACAAGGAGGAGACAAGATGCTCCCCGCCAGAGGCCGCCCTTTCCTGGCAGTAGCGATCCTTCTCTGCGCGCTCCTTGCTGGAGGTGCAGTTCGGCGGGCACAGGACACGTGCGGCCCGTTCACGGACGTGTCAGCACTCTTTTGCCCCTACGTCCTTGAGGCGTACTACACCGGGATCACCGCCGGGACGTCGCCGACGACGTTCTCTCCGGATGTGCCGATCACGCGCGGTCAGGCCGCCGTTTTCACGACCAAGGCGCTCAACCAGGCGCTCGCCCGCGGCTCCCGTCGCGCAGCACTGGGACAGTGGTGGATACCGCAATCCTTCAACCTCTCCATCGTACGCGTTGATGGCCCCGGCTTCCCGGTTTCAGACGGCGCTGACGTCTGGGTACCGCTCAATGGAGGTGGCGTCGAACGAATCCGCGCGAGCGATGGCAGCGGCCTCGCCAGCTGGACCGGCGCGCAGAGCGCATACGCGAGCCTCGCGGCGATGGGCCGGATCTTCGTGACTGGGTACCAGAGTCCAGGTCTGCTTCACATGATCGATCCGAGCCAAGCCGGAGGAGCGGTTACGACTGTCGCGAGCAACCTTGGGGCCGATCCAGGCGGCCTTGCCTTCGACGGAAAACGTATCTGGACTGCCAACAGCGGAGGCTCCGTGTCCATCGTGACACCCGGATCTTCGCTGCCGTGGGCTGTCACGACGGTGACGACAGGATTCTCGAGCCCGACCGGCATCGTGTTCGACGGCACGAGTGTGTGGGTCTGCGACCTCGGGCTCGGGTCCCTTCTGAAGCTCGACGCCGCGGGCGCCGTGCTCCTGACGATCCCGATCGGCAATTTTCCCGGGTTCCCGGCGTACGACGGCGAGAACATCTGGGTCCCGGATCTCTCGAGCAGCACTGTCCTGGTCGTGCGAGCTGCTACAGGCTCTGTCATCGCCACTCTGGCCGGCAACGGGCTCGCCAGCCCTGTGAGCGCGGCCTTCGACGGCGAGCGTATGCTTATCGCGGGAGACAACCTCTCTCTTTGGAGCGCCGCCGATCTCTCTCCACTCGGGTTCGTCTCGCATCCGTCGCTAGGCCTCGTGGGCGCGTGTAGCGACGGCGTCAACTTTTGGGTCACCTTCGTGAACACGGGCGAGATCGCCCGCTTCTGAGGAGGAAATGATGAAGAGGATCGCCCTTCTTCCCATCGCCCTGCTTATCCCGCTCGCTGCGGGGGGTGCGGCACGGCTCGTGCAGGACCAATGCGGGCCCTTCACGGATGTGTCTCCGCTTTTCTGTCCCTACGTCCTCGAGGCGTACTACACCGGGATCACCGCCGGGACCTCGCCCACGACGTTTTCTCCTGACCTACCAATCACCCGCGGGCAAGCCGCCGTCTTCACGACCAAGGCACTCAATCAAGCCCTCGCTCGCGGCTCCCGTCGGGCGGCGCTCGGGCAGTGGTGGACGACCAACTCAAGCGCCGCCGTCGCCATGACGACGGTTGGGGCCGGTGCGTTCGACGCGGCGGCGGATGGGGCCGACCTCTGGACAGCCAACCTCTACGATGGGTCCGTGTCGCGAGTCCGCGCGAGCGATGGCCGGCTTCTCGACACGTGGACCGGAGCGCAAGGGGCGAGCTCGGTCCTGGTGGCCATGGGCCGCGTCTTCGCTGTGGGAGGAGGGAGCCCCGGTAAGCTCTATGTCATCGACCCGTCCCAGCCGGCCGGTGCGCTGAAGCCAGTGGCTGATCTCGGCATCAACCCACTCGCCATGGTCTTCGACGGCGGTCGCATCTGGGTCGTCAACGCCGGGTCGGGTGGCGCGAACTCCACGATCTCGATCGTCCAGCCGGGCGTATGGACCGTAACGAGCGTGCCGGGCTTCGCCGGCCTCGGAGGCGTACTATTTGACGGCTCGAATATCTGGGTAACCGACAACTTCTCGCTGTTGAAACTCGATTCCGCCGGCGCCGTTCTCCAGACCATCGATTTCCCGATCGAGGCGAGGTTCCCCGTATTCGACGGCGCCAACATCTGGGTGCCGACGAGCAATGGTGCACCGGGCGCGGTCGAGGTCGTCCAGGCCTCTACGGGAACCGTGATCCAGACCCTCGTTCCCCCGGAAGGCATCGACCAGAGCCTCTTCGCGGCCGCGTTCGACGGACAGCGAGTGCTCGTAACCGATTCGCAGGGGTTGAAGGTATACATCTGGAACGCGGCTAGTCTCGCGTACCAGGGCTCTCACGACGTCCCGTCGAGCGCCTTCCGTCCATGCAGCGATGGCGTGAATTTTTGGCTGCCCATGCGGGATACGGGTCAGCTTGCGCGATTCTGAATTGCCCTTGCCGCTGACGCCCATTGGGCCCCGGGAAAGGAATAGCTGTGCCTTGACCTCCCGAAAAGCGCCTGAAGTTCTTCGTCGACATCGTCGAGTCGCCGTCCGCGCCCGACCTGTGCCTCGCCAATACCGTGTCGCGCGGGTTAGGACACACCGTATCCCTCTCGTCGGCTTAGGGTTCCGGTGATCTGGCCCGGAGCCCCCTCGGATGCCCTTGCGCCCGATGTCTTACCCGGATGCTCACCATAGTCAGACTCCTTTTCGCTTCCTTGATTGCCTTCGCTGCCCCTCGGGCCGCCCTCGCCGCCGAGATCTTCGCCCTCCGTCACCAACTCGCCGTCCTGGAACGGTCGCGTCCTGCTCGGCTGCCGTTCACATGCTGGGACCGGGCTCTCTGGGCCTTCCTCCTCCGTCATTGGAGCGGCTGGAGGGAGAGCATGGCTCTCGTCAAGCCGGAGACCGTGATTGCCTGGCACCGTCGCGCGTTCCGCCTCTTCTGGCGCCGGAGGTCTCTTGCCGGCCGCCCGACGACACGCGCCGAGATCCGCCGTCTCATCCGCCAGATGGCCCAGCAGAACCCAACCTGGGGCGCGCCCAGGATCCACGGAGAGCTCTCCAAGCTCGGCTACCTCGTCGGCGAGCGCACGGTGTCCCGCTACCTCGACCGCATCCGGCCCCAGCCCAACAAGCCCCGGTCTCAGTCTTGGGCAACCTTCCTCAAGAACCACGCCCGCGACATCGTCGCCGCCGACATGTTCGTGGTTCCCACGATCCGGTTCCAGGTCCTCTACATCTTCATCATCCTGGGCCTGGAACGCCGACGCCTGCTCTTCGCCAACGTAACCGCGAACCCCACAGCCGAGTGGCTCGCTCAACAGGTCGTCAACGCCTTCCCTTGGGACACCGCACCCAGGTTCCTCATCCGCGATCGCGATCGAGCTTACGGGCTCACCTTCTCGGCCCGACTGAGGGGTCTGGGCATCCGCGAGATCCGCACCGCGGTGCGAGCCCCCCGGATGAACGCTTTCGCGGAGCGGGTGATCGGCACCCTGCGCCGCGAGTGTTTCGACCACCTAATTGTCCTGAGTGAACGGCACGCCCGGCGCTTGCTCGCCGAATTCCTCGACTGGTACAACCACGACAGAGTGCACCTCGCCCTGGACGCCCCCGACCACCGCCCCACTGAGCCGGCTGATCTGGGTAACGTCGTCGCCCTTACCCGCCTCGGCGGTCTG
>JANMPW010000079.1:0-2339 GCA_031370065.1 Acidobacteriota bacterium | reverse complement strand
GGTGAACCGCATCCTTTCCCGCACGGGAAGTCCGCGCGCTTTCTTCGGATGCGTCTACCTGCTCCTCTCGCCCGACGGCGCGTTGCGCGGCTCGATCGCGGGCCACCCCCAGCCGCTCGCGATCCGGCCCGACGGCAGCGTGCGGCAGCGCTTCGGCGCGGGCGCCTACCCGCTCGGGATCAAGACCGGCATTTCCTGGCCGGTCGAGAGCGGGCGGCTCGAGGCGGGAGAGACCCTGCTTCTGCACTCCGACGGCGTGTCGGAAGCCCGCGACGCCGCCGGCCAGGAGTTCGGCGACGCTCGCATCGAGGCCGCCGTGCGCGCCGCGATCCGCTTGCCGGCGCAGGAGATCGCCGCCTCGATCGCCCGGGAGGTCCGCGCTTTCCGGGGCAGCAGCACTCCCGAGGACGACGTCTCGATCGCCGTCCTGCGCCGCATCGGCTGAGCCCGGGAATCCCTTCCCCACCCGGACCGTTCTCCCGGATGCCGTTCTTTGCCTGCGGAACCCGTCCGACCGTTCCGAACGTATTTGGGGTCAGGTCTTCAAGTTCCATAATTGGAAAATACAGACCCCATCGCTAACGCTAAGGAGTGCTTGATGTCCCAGTTGCCCCAGCTTTCGTCCCTTCCGGTCGTTCCCATGCGGAACGCCGTCTTGTTTCCCGGCGTGACCTTCCCGATCTCGGCCGGCCGCGCGGGGACCCTGCGCGGCATCGAGGCCGCGATGAGCACTCCCGAGCGGCTCGTCTTTGCCGTGGCGCAGCGCCACGAGTCCGAGAACGTGTCGCCGTCGGACCTCTACACGATCGGCACGATCGCCACGCTCGGCTCGATCCAGCGCGGCATCGGCGGCATTCGGCTCGTGCTCGAGGGCAAGTCGCGCGGCATCGCGCTGCGCGTGGCTCCGAAAAACGGCTACCTCGAAGCGACCGTGCAACACGCGCAGGAAATGCTACCGCTCGATTCGCACGACGCCGCCTTCGCCGGCCTTCACAGGGAGGCGCGCGAGCGCGCCGCCGAGCTCGGCAAGAAGCTCGGCCTTCCCGATGAAACGGTCGACCAGATCCTCGCGGAGGTCGACGAGCCCGGGCGCCTGGCCGACCTCGTCGCCGGGTACCTGGACATTCCGGTCGCCGACAAGCAGGTCCTGCTCGAGACGCTTTCGGTCGAGGACCGTCTGCGCCGCGTGTTGGTGCACGTGCAGCGCCAGGTCGACGTTCTCTCGGCGCAGGAAGACATCCAGTCGAAGGTCAAGGAAGAGATCGGCAGCCGCCAGCGCGAGATGTACCTGCGCGAGCAGATGAAGGCGATCCAGAAGGAGCTCGGCGAAGGCGAGGGGGCCTCGGACGACGGGCTGAAGGAGCTGCGCACAAAGCTCGACGCGCTCGATCTTCCCGAGGACGCGCGCAAGGAAGTCGACCGCGAGTGGGCGCGGCTCACGCGGATCGGCCGCGAATCCATGGAGTCCCAGGTGCTGCGCACGTACCTCGAGACCATCGCCGAGCTGCCGTGGAACACGCGCACCGAGGAGAAGCTCGACGTCGGCGAGGCGGCCCGCGTCCTCGATGACGACCACTACGGACTCAAAGACGTTAAGGACCGGATCCTCGAGTTCCTCGCCGTGCGGCAGCTCGCGCACGAGCGGCAGGAGGCGGCCGCGCAAGAGCCCGCCGGCGCCGCGAAGTCCGAAGACGCGAAGGATCCCGCAAGCCCGAAGGAACCGGCAGACGCGAAGACCGGAGCCGCGCGCCCGGGCAAGGGGCGCATTCTCCTCTTTGCCGGCCCTCCGGGCGTCGGCAAGACCTCGATCGCCAAGTCCATCGCGCGCGCGATGGGGCGCAAGTACGTCCGCATCTCCCTCGGCGGCGCCCGCGACGAGGCCGACATCCGCGGCCACCGACGCACCTACATCGGCGCGATGCCGGGCCGTATCCTCCAGGGCATGAAGCAGGCGGGCTCGAAGAACCCGGTCTTTCTCTTGGACGAAGTGGACAAGCTCGGTGTCTCCTTCCAGGGCGACCCGGCCTCGGCGCTGCTCGAGGTGCTCGATCCCGCGCAGAACGACAGCTTCACCGACCACTACCTCGGCGTGCCGTTCGACCTGTCCGAAGTGCTGTTCATCGCGACGGCGAATTTCATCCAGAACATCCCGGGGCCCCTGCTCGACCGCATGGAAGTCGTGAACTTCGCCGGCTACACCGAGGAAGAGAAGCTCCAGATCGCGAAGAGCTACCTCGTGCCGCGCCAGGTCGAGGAGAATGGCCTGAAGTCCGGCCAGCTCACGCTTTCCGACGACGCCATCCGCGAGGTCGTCACGAGCTACACGCGCGAGTCCGGCG
>JANMPW010000073.1:0-3005 GCA_031370065.1 Acidobacteriota bacterium | reverse complement strand
CCACACGGCGGGGATGGCCACGAAGAGGCCGAGCGCGGTCGTGACGAGGGCTTCGGAGATACCGGCCGAAACGGCCGCGATGCCGCCCGAGCCGGTCAGCGCCATACCGCGGAACGCATTGATGATGCCGATGACCGTTCCGAAGAGTCCGATGAACGGCGCGGTCGTGCCGATCGTCGCCAGGCCCGAGAGGCCCTTCTTCATGTCGGCCGTCGTGACCAGGGCCTCGCGCTCGATGGCGCGCTCGGCAGCCTCGATCATGTCGTGGCCCTTGAGGTTGGCCCCGCCGCTCTTGATGTCGTGGGAGAACTCGTACAGCCCGGCGGAAAGCACCCGCGCCACGTGGCTGTTCTTGAACTTCTTCGAGGCGTCGATGGCCTCCTGCAGCTTGTCCTGCTTGAGGAAGCCGGTCACCATCTTCGCGTACGCCACGGACTGGTTGCGCGCCTTTCGGTAGTAGAGGAAACGCTCGAAGGCGATCGTCAGGGAGTAAATGGACATGACGATCAGCACGACGACGACGCCCTGGGCGATGATCGTCATCTTGCCCCACAATTCGATCGGATTGAAACTCATGCAACGCTCCTTCTTTGTTCGGTCGTCCCAACAGGCTCCCGGCCCATTCCAATCCTAATTCAAGCGGAAAGTCACCGTGACGGTCAGGTATACGCGGACCGCCCGCCCGTTGAGCGTAGCGGACTTGTACTTCCATTGCTGTACGGCCCGGACGGCCGAAGCGTCGAGTAGGGGGTTGACCGACTTGAGCACCCGGACGTCCTCGACGTTTCCCTCGGCCGTGATGATGGCCTCGAGGATCACGACGCCCTCCATGCGGGCCTTGCGGGCGGCCTCGGGATACTGCGGCTCGATCCGGTGGGACAGCACCGGAGCCTTGACATCGCCGCCGACGCGAAGGGGCTCTTCGCCGCCGGATCCCGTGCCTCCAACGACGCCTCCCATGACCCCGCCCGGCACGCCGCCCTCGACGCCGCCTTCCACGCCGCCCTCGACGCCGGAGGCGGAGGCGGGCTCGGGCGAGGCCAGGGGCTGGGGAACCGTCTCCGGCATGACCATCGGCTGGGTCATTTCAGCGGGCTTGACGTCCACGGGTTTAGGAGCATCGGGCGCCTTGGCGGCCGCCTTGGGCGCCGCCGGCGGGGGAGGAGGTGGAGGGGGCGCTGACGAGTAAAAGGTCACAGGAATTGGCGGTTCGGGAACCTCGCCGACGAACCAGATCGACGCTCCCAGGATGCCGCCGATCACCAGCCCGTGGACGAGGATCGAGATGGGCATCGAGATGACCTTCTTCGATCCGTCCTTCTTGTGCGTCGATTCGATCAGCGAGTTTTCAAACATGAAGGGTCCCCCCGACCCGTTGAGACACCGGTCCTACTTCTGCGGTTCCGACGTCGTCGCCTGGGCGGCCTTGGCCTTATCCTGGGCCGCCTTCCTCATTTCCAGGGCCTGCTTGAGGTACCGGTTTGCCGTGTCCGTGTACTCCTGCTTCTTGACGGGATCGGTCTCCATCTTGGCCTTCTCGCGGTAGAGGAGGTTGATGTAGGACACCGCTTCGAAGTAGTCGGGCTTCAACTCGACCGCCTTGTTGAGCGACTGGAGCCCGTCCTCGACGGTCTTCGCGCGCAGGGCGGGGTCGATGTCGGGGAAGTTGTAGGAGCGGTCCCACGCCTGGACGCCGATCAGGTAGTACACCTCGGGGTTGTTGCCCTCGACCTCGAGCCGCTTCTTGAGCCAGGCGACGCCGTTGTCGAAGTCGCCCTTCTTGAAGTACAGCATGGCGAGCGACTGCATCGCCTTGGCGTCCTTCGGGTTCCGCTTCAGAAGCTCGTTCTGGTAGAAGGCGATCGCATCGTCGTAGCGCTCGGTGTTCAGGTACATCGAGATCAGGTACTCGAGCGACTTGGTGTCGTCGGGATACGCCGCGGCATACTGCTTCAGGTTGTCGATCGCCTTTTGGGCGAACTCGAGGTCCTTGGGGTGCTTCGAGCCCGGCTGGTACATCCCCATGTACGAGATACCGATGTGCTTGTGCAGCTTGGTTTCGCCCGGATCCAGCCGCAGGGCCTCTTCGTAGGCAGCCAGAGCGCTCTGGTACTGGGCGGCCTTCAGGAACTCGTTGCCCCTCTTGATTTCCTGCTTGGACTTGATCCTGTCGCACCCGGTCAGGAGCGACACGGCGAGAAGGAGAAACGCGGCTGCGGCCGCACGTTGCCGATGGCGTGGCATGCTTCGCTATCGCTCCTTGCTAGTTCGCTTTCCGACCCCGGGGTCGATTGGCCCGCCCCGGAGGGCCGAATTCTGTTGAATTCGCGGGAACAAAGCAACAGAGTTTTTCTCGACCGCGAGGTCCGGGCGGCGCCGCGACGAAGGAGCGCGGAGTTCGGGCGGGGAGTCGCGAATGCGGGAGCCCTCCGAGGGCCGGGGACGGCCCGCGGCCGGGGAATAATGGCGGCAGCGCCAGCGCTTTGCGCTTGCAGGAGGAATCGTTTGAAACGTCTTTTTGGGGTCGTTGCAACACTCGCACTGGCGGCCCTGGCCGCGTCCTCGTTCGGCCAGGACAAGCCCGCGGCGGCCCCTACCCGGAAGCCTCCGGCGCCCGCGGCTGGGCAGGAGAAGGGCGTCCCGCTGCCGCCCTTCAGCGAGTCCGTGGACGTTTCCGTGACGAACGTGGAGGTCTTCGTGACGGACTCGAAGGGGCAGCGTGTGGCCGGCCTGACGGTCGACGACTTCGAGGTGAAACAGGACGCGATTCCGCAGAAGATCACCAACTTCTACGCGGTGGCGGGGGGCAGGGTCCTGCTCGAGGATGGCACCTCGATTCCCCTCGATGCCAAGGACAAGGACATGGCGGTCGAGGTTCCCCGCGAAGTGACGGCCCACTACGTCTTCTACGTGGACAACCTGAACATCCAGCCCATGAACCGCAATCGCATGTTCAAGCGCTTGAAGGAATTCATCCCGCAGGTGATCGGGCCCAACGCCGAGGG
>JANMPW010000065.1:0-2656 GCA_031370065.1 Acidobacteriota bacterium | reverse complement strand
CGAGGCCGGGGCCCGAGGTCGAGAAACTGAGCTACTTCGTCGGCGCGTGGACTTCGGCGGGCCAGATCAAGCCGGGTCCCATGGGCGAGGGCGGCAGCACGACCGGGCGCGACTCCTGCGGGTGGATGCCCGGAAAGTTTTTCGTCGGCTGCATGATGATGTCCGAGAGCCCCATGGGCCGGATCCAGACCGAGGGCATCATGGGCTACGACACCGAGAAGAAGATCTACACGTGGACGAGCTTCGACAGCACGGGCCGCCACGAGACGGCGACCGGTAAGTTCGAGAACGGGACCTGGACGTGGTCGGGCGAAACGAAGATGGGCGACAAGCTCGTGAAGAACCGCTACGTCGTGACCGACACGACGCCGGAGGGCTACACCTTTTGCTTCGAAACCTCGCCCGACGGCAAGGACTGGAACTGGATGATGCAGGGCAAGGTCGCGAAGATGGCGGGCAGGCCGACGCCGGGCGCGATGCCGATGCGGACGGCGGTGCCGTCGCCCGCGGTCGAGAAGAAGTAGCGGAGAAGTAGCGGGGTCAGGTCTGGATTCTTCGGAATTTGGAACTAGTGGGGTCAGGTCTGGATTCTTCGGAATTTGAGATCCCCGTCGGTGGTCGCACGGGAGACCCGAAACTCCGAAGATTTCAGACCTGACCCCTTACCGCATGGCCTCCATGGGCGAGAGCCGCGAGGCGCGGACGGCGGGGTAGAGGCCGAAGACGACGGCCAGCACGAGCGCCGTGACCCACGCGATGATCAGGCCCATCGGGTTGACGACGAGGCCGTAGGGAAAGTTCGCCGAGAGCGCCTTGCAGGCGGCTGCTCCGATGAGCGTCCCGAGCGTGGCGCCGACTGCGGCGAGCACGCACGCCTCGAGAAGGAACTGCATCAGGATCTCGCCGTCGGAGGCGCCCATGGCCTTGCGCAGGCCGATCTCGTAGCGGCGGTCCGAGAAGGAAATCAGCATCACCGAGAGTACTCCCACGCCGCCGACGAGCAGGACGGTCGCCGCGAGGCTCGTGAGCACCACTCTCCACCCATGGATCTGATCGATGAACTGCGCCCACGCGCGCGCGGATTCCGCCTCGAGGTCCTTGATCTCGAAATCCTCGATGCCGTGGTGCGCCTGCCGGGCGCGCCCGATCATCATGGCCGAGACCTCCGCCATGTCCTTCTTCGCCTTGAGCTTGACGGCCACGTTCGAGAGCGCGTGTTTGGGGTCGATGCGATCCATGTAGGTCTGGAGCGGGATCGAGATGCCGTTGGAGTCGTACCAGAGCTCTTCGGTGAAGATCTGGCTCGGCGCCTGGACGCCGACGATGCGAAACCGCACGCCCTCGACGGTGATGTCGCGGCCGACCGGGTCCGCGCCGCCGAAGAGCTTGGAGCCGAGCGTCCCGCCCACGACCGCGACTGTCGAGCGCCGGCGTTCGTCGTCTTCGGTCAGGCCGCGGCCCATCGCGATCGGCCGGTTCATCCAGAGGCCGTAGTCGGGCCATACGCCGTTGACGTACATCCGCTCCGTGCCGCCCGCGACCTTGACGGCCGACTGCTTGCTCGCGCGCGGCAGGTAGGCGAGGACCTTCGGGTCCGGCGCGGTCAGCCGCGGCAGGTCCTCCGCGCGCAGGCCCGGGCTCATGGCGAAGCGCTTCTGGTCATCCGTCGTTTCGGGAGATTTCGGCGCGAGCATGACCGTGCCGTCCCAGCTCATGCCGGAAAACCCCATCCCGACCTTGTCCATGACGCCGTCCATGACGGAGGACATCACGACGAGCGCGAAAACGCCGAGCATCAAGAGCGTCAGCGTCAGCGTCGAACGCAGCTTGTGCGCCCACAGCTCCACGAAGCCGCCCTTGACGATCTCCCATGCCAGAGCGAGCTTCGCGCCGGCGGAGAGACGCCGCGGTTGGGCATCGGAAATCGCAAGCCCCGAGGCGAGGGCGGCTTCACTCATAGTGCAGCGCCTCCATGGGCGAGAGGCGCGAGGCCTTCCACGCGGGAAAGAGCGCGAAGACGAAGCCGAACACGACGGCCAGCAGATAGGCCGATACGAAGCTCTTTGCGTCGATGTGGAGCGGCACGCCGATGTACGACGTGATGAGCTTCGAGAAGCCGATGCCGATGAAGAGGCCCGCGATCGAGCCCACCGAGGTCAAGAGCAGGGCCTCCGTCATGAACTCCTTGAACACCTCGCGGCCGGGGGCGCCGATCGCCATCTTGACGCCGACCTCGCGGATGCGTTCCTTCAAGGTCGCCATCTGGATGTTCACGTTCACGATGCCGCCGCCGATCAGCGACAGGAAGCCCGACAACATGAAGATGATGTCGTACACGTCACCCTGCGACTGTTCCTTTTTCACCCGCGCGGCGACGTCGTCCAGGCGGAAGTCATTCTGCTGGCGGTGGTTCGCCTTGAGCATGGAGGACAGGCCCTTCGAAAAGGTCGCCATCGCATCCAGGTTGCGGATGCGGAAGGTGACACGGTCGACGCGGTGGTACTGGTCGCCCTCGAAGCGCCGGGCCACGAGTGTCGTCGGCAGCGCGATGATCCGGTTGCGCCGGCGGAAGATGTTGTGCTGCCCGTCGCGGAACCGGAAGACGCGTTCGCGCAGCACGCCGACCACCTGGACCGGCGTGCCGCCGACGCGGAGC
>JANMPW010000051.1:0-3002 GCA_031370065.1 Acidobacteriota bacterium | reverse complement strand
GATGAGCGCCTTCTTCGAGCCGTTGAAGTCCACGTCGATCAGGAGCAGCCCCGCCTCGATCCGCGAAACGTCGAGCGCGAGCATGCCCGCGGCGTGCACGTCGAAGGCCTTGCCCTTCGTCATGAGCTCGTCCCACACCCGGACGGCGTCCTTCCACGGCATCCAGATCTCGTAGCCGAGGTCGCCGGTGTAGCCGGTGCGGGAGATGTCGACGGGGACTCCGGCGATCTTGGCGGAGGTGACCTTGAAGTATTTCAGGTTCTCGATGTCGGCGTCGGCGATCGCCTTCAGCAGGCGCCCGGACGTGGGGCCCTGGAGCGCGAGCGCGGCGACGTCATCCGAAATGTCCTCGATCTTGACGTCGAGCCCCGCCGCGTTCTGGTGAAACCAGCGCAGGCTCGGGTCTGCGGCCGTCCAGCGGTAGGTGTTCTCTGCCAGGCGCGAGACCGTGCCGTCGTCGATGACCTTGCCGTGCTCGTCACACCAAGGCGTGTAGATGACCGAGCCGACCGACACCTTTCTCAGATCCCGGGTCACGATCCGGTCCACGAGGCGCGTCGCGTCCTTGCCGGAGAGGCGGTACTTGAAGAGCGGAGAGATGTCGATGAGCGCCGCGGCGTTGCGGATGGCGCTGTACTCGTGCTCGTGGTGCGCCTCGTAGGCGCTGACGGCGTAGTAGCCGGACCACTCGCGGTAGTTCAGGCTCTCGCAGAGCGGAAACGTTCTCTCGTGTACGGCGGTCCCGATCGGCACTGAAAACCCTCGCATCCTCCCCCCTGCCTCCGCCGGAACGCGGAGTCACAAGGGAGCTTGTCGGAGCGCGCGATTATAAGTATGCTCGCGCGCTCGCGGCAAGGCCGCCTCGAGAAACCACGGGTCACAATCGAAGGCGGGCGCAGGAACGCATGAGCCCAAAGTACGACGTCATCGTCATCGGGGGCGGGCACAACGGGCTCGTCCACGCGGCCTACCTCGCGAAGGCCGGCAAGTCGGTCCTGGTCCTCGAGCGCCGCCACGTGCTGGGCGGCGCGGCCGTGACGGAGGAGGTCTTCCCCGGCTTCAAGTTCTCCGTCTGCTCCTACGTCGTCTCGCTCCTGCGGCCGGAGATCATCCGCGACCTCGACCTGCCCCGGCACGGCCTCGAGATCCTGCCGCTCGACGGGACCTTCACGCCGATGTTGAATGGCGACTACCTCTGGCGCGTCAACGACCACGGCAAGACGCGCCGCGAGATCGCCCGGCACTCCAAGCTCGACGCCGACGCCTACGACGAGTACGGCAAGGCGATGGCCGACATGGGCCGCTTCGTCAAGCCGATCCTCAGCATGACGCCGCCGGACCCGACGAAGCTGAACCTCAAGGGCCTGAAGGACCTCCTCTTCCTCGGCAAGCGCTTCCAGCAGCTTTCGGGCGAGGACAAGTACAACCAGGTCCAGCTCATGACGATGTCGGCTGTCGACTTCCTCGACCAGTGGTTCGAGACCGACGTGCTCAAGGCCACGATGTCCGCCTCGGGCATCATCGGTACCTTCCTCGGCGTGCGCTCCCCCGGCACTGCCTACGTCCTGCTCCACCATTACATGGGCGAGATCGACGGGGCCTTCCGCTCCTGGGGCTTCGCTCGCGGCGGGACGGGCTCGATCTCGAACGCCATCGGGGACGCGGCGCGCGAGGCCGGGGTCGAGATCCGCACGAAGACCCCCATCGCGAAGATCAAGCTCGTCAACGGCAAGGCGAAGGGCGTCGTCCTCGAGAACGGCGACGAGATCGACGCGACGGTCGTCTCCTCGAGCGTCGACCCGCGCCTGACGTTCATGAAGATGATCGGCGAGAGCGAGCTGCCAGGCGACTTCGTCGAGGACATCCAGCGCTACAAGTTCCGCGGCTCCTCGGGCAAGGTCAACCTCGCCCTCGACGCGCTGCCGGAATTCAAGTCGATCCCGGGCTCCGGCGCGCACCTGCGCGGCGCCATCTCCATCTCGCCCTCGGTCGAGTACATGGAGCGCGCGTACGACGACGCCAAGTATGGACGCTTCTCGCGCCGGCCCTACATCGACATCGTCATCCCGACGTTGACGGACCCCTCGCTCGCCCCCCCGGGCAAGCACGTGATGTCCTGCTTCGTCCAGTACGCGCCCTACAAGCTCAAGGACACCGACTGGGACAAAGAAAAGGAAAACTTCGGCGACACGGTGATCGATACGATCGCCGAGCACGCCCCGAACATCAAAAGCATCATCAAGCACCGCCAGGTCGTCACGCCGCTCGATCTCGAGCGGGAATGGGGCCTGTCGGAAGGCAACATCTTCCAGGGCGAGCTCTCGCTCGAGCAGCTCTTCTTCCTGCGGCCCGCGCCGGGCTGGGCCCAGTACCGCACGCCCATCAAGAACCTGTACATGTGCGGCTCGGCCACGCACCCGGGCGGCGGCATCATGGGCGCCAACGGAAAGAACGCCGCCGAGAAGCTCCTCGAAGACTGGAAGCGCGGGAAGGTTTAGCGTGGCAGAGAAGAGAGACGTCGTCATCATCGGCGGCGGGCCCAACGGCCTCGTGGCGGCCTGCTACCTCGCGAAGGCGGGATTCAAGCCCGTCGTTTTCGAGAAGCGCAATGTCGTCGGCGGCATCGCCGTCACTGAAGAGTTCTCGCCCGGGTTCAAGGCCTCGTCGGTCCTCCACGGGGCCGGGCCGTTCCTGCCTTCGATCGCGCGGGACCTCGGGCTCGATGGTCACGGCCTGTCGTTCATCCAGACCGATGTCCGCGTCTTCGCGCCGGCCCCGGACGGCCGCAGCATCACCCTCTACAGCGACGCCGCGCGCACCGCCCGCGAGCTCGAGAAGGGCTCGGCGCACGACGCGAAGGGCTACCTCTCCTTCCAGGACACCCTCGGCCGCATCGGCAAGGTCCTGGAACCGCTCCTGACGATGACGCCCCCCTCGATCGACGATCCCTCGCTCTCGGAGCTCTGGCAGCTGCTCGGCGTCGGCCGCAAGTTCCGCGGGCT
>JANMPW010000048.1:0-3789 GCA_031370065.1 Acidobacteriota bacterium | reverse complement strand
TCATCCCCGCGACGTAGAGGCCCGGGCGGCCGCGCGCGGCGACGGCGAAGAGGGCGGACAGCGCGAGGACCGCGAGCAGGACCGCGAGCTGCCTCTGGTGGAAGGCGAGACTTCCGTCCGCGCGGCGCAAGCCGAGCAGGAGCGTGTGGAGCGCGACGACGCCGGCGGCGAGCAGGAGCGGGATGACCACTCCGGCGGTCGGCGTCGCCCGCCCGTCCCGCGCGTCCTTCGCGTACCGCTCGAGCTCGAGCGCGGCGATTGCCGGAGCTGCCAGGGCGACCCAGCCGTTGAAGCGCAGCGGAAACACGTACCGGATGCCGGGGAGGTGGGCGAAGATCTCGGCGAGCGGCCACGCGCAGACCGCGACCCCGAACCCGCAGAGCAAAAGCGCCCAGAGCACCCACTCCGAGCGGCGACGGCGCGAGCCCGGTCGAAAGACGAGCAGTGCGGCGGTCCATCCGGCGATGCCGGTGTAGCCCATCGCCATCTCGCAGAAGGTCCCCGTCCCGCCCGGCACGGTCGGCGAGGTGACGCCGTTTCCGAGGGTGTGGGGGAAGAAGGCCGGCAGGATGCCGAGCCATCGCGGGGCGTGGGGGAACAGCGAGAGGTGCGGCTGCCAGTACGGGCGGGCCGCGGCGGCGAGCCGGGCGGAGGCGGCGATGGCGAGGACGGACGGGACGAGCAGGAAGGCCGTCACTCCGAGTGCGACCGCGGCGGCGAGAGCGAGGGTGCGCGCGAGCGGGGCGATGTCCGGCAAATCTCCCGCGAGCCAGCGAGCCGCGAGCCACGGCCCGGCAAAAAAGAAACCCATCGCGGCCGACTCGGGGTGACCCGCCAGCGCGATGAGGGCGAACACCGCCGTGAGCCCCGCGGGCGCGCGCGAGCGCCCGCGTCCGTCGCGGCAGCGCTCGATGGTGAAAAGCATCCAGGGCCAGAGGCAGAAGACGCCCGATTGGGGATAGAAGATCCAGGGCGGGACGAAGGTGAAAGACAGGGCGAAGGCGACCGCCGCAAATCCCGCCGGTCTCTTCGAGGCGCCGAGCTCCCTTGCCCAGAGCCACATGCCGGAGGCGGCGAGCAGGAGCTTGATCGCGCAGATCAGCGTGAAGCTGCGCGCCAGCGGGAGCAAAAGGGTCAGGAACGTCAGCGGCCAGAAGGCCGCCGAGACGCTGTTGGCGGCCAGCGGCGTCCCGCAGCCGTTCCAGCGGTCCCGCAGCGGCAGCGGGCCTTCCTTCCAGGCGAGCCGGACGGCCTCGGTCCACGGCAGGTCCTGTGAGGCGATGTCGTTCAGGTACGGGTTGTAGGGTGTGCGGGCGCCCTCGAAGTTCCACGGCCGGATGAAGGTCGCGTGGTCGAGCGGCAGCGGTGTGACGTTGGAGACGAAGGCGCGCGGATACGGAAGCACCGCCAGGAGGACGAAACCCGCGAGGGCTCCCGCTGGTATCGGACGGTCGAGCAAGCGCGAGGCGGCGGCGACCGCGGCCGCTGCGCACCCGAGCAGAGTGAAGATCGCGAGCGACACGATCACCATCGCCTCCCGACTTGCAACCTGACACCTGACTTACTTCGAGCCGATCGCCTCCCGGAACTCCTGGAGAAGCTTCTCCGGGATCTTCTCGGCCTTCGCGGCGCCCGAGGCTTCGACGATGAGGACGTGCGGCAGTTCCGGGGTGTCCTCCCACGTTTCGTGGCGCTCCAGCCCCTTGAGCTCCGGCACTTCGCTTTCGCCGTAGCAGCAGAAGGACACGCGAGCGAACCCCGCCGACTTCATCGCCGACGCGAGCATGGCCCGGTTGTAGAGAAACTGGTGCCCCCAGCCGTGGAAGGCCCGGTTCAACCGGATGGCGTCCTCCCGCGCGTCGTCGTCTCCGGCCTGAGGGCCCCGGTAGTGCGTCAGAAGGACCCAGTCGAGGTTCGGCGTCGAAAGGCGCAGGATCCCGTCCCCTCGGAGCACGCGCCGGCACTCCGCGAGGAAAGCGAGGCCGTCCTCGAGCCCGAGGTGCTCCAGGAAATGCTCCGCGTAGATTGAGGCGACGTTCGCGAAGGGCAGCCCGTTGCGCACGTCGAGGACCTGGTCGACGCGGGGCAGCCCCTGGTTGTCGATGTTGATCCAGCCGGGGATGGATTGCTGGCCGCTGCCGATGTGCAATCTGGCGGGCCGGCCCGGCGATTCGGTTTCGCCGCGGGACTTTCGGAAGAGTCGCATGGCGGATCCTTTGGTGTTTACCACAATCGCGCTCGACTCTCCCGTCACGATCGCTGTGCTACGATTCCTGCAAAATTTTGGAGGACGTTCCATGCGCCGACTTTCCCGCGCTCTCCTCTTCGCGTTTCTCGTACTCCCGGCCCCTCTCTGCCTGGCGCAAACGACGGGCGACATCGTCGGGCACGTCACGGACGAGCAGGGCGGTCCGATTCCCGGCGTCACGATGGAGGGCCGCAGCCCCGCGTTCCAGGGGGCGCGGACGTCCGTCACCGACGCTTCCGGCACCTACCGCCTCGTCCTTCTGCCGCCCGGCGTTTACAAGGTAACGGTTACGCTCCAGGGTTTCGCGAGAGCGGAGCAAACGGTGACCGTCTCGCTCGCGAAGTCGTCGACGCTCGATTTCCGGCTCCGGCCTGCGCTCGAGGCGCAGGTGATCGTTTCCGGGCAGGCGCCGACCGTGGACACGACCGCGGTGGCCGCCGGGACGAATTTCGACAACCGCCAGATCCGCTCGTTGCCGACCGGCCGCAACTTCTCTTCCATCGTTTTGGTCTCTCCCGGCGTGACCACCCAATCCTCGAACTCCAACAACTTCGCCGGCACGATCTCGATCTACGGCTCGACCGGGCTGGAGAACAGCTTCATCCTCGACGGATCGAACACGACGGGCGTCGAGTACGGCGCGCAGGGAACGAACCTCAACTACGAGTTCATCCAGGAGGTCGAGGTCAAGACCGGAGGCTACCAGGCCGAATTCGGTCGGTCCACGGGCGGCATCGTCAACGTCATCACAAAGTCGGGCGGCAACGAGTACCACGGTGACATCTTTGGTTACTACAACGCGGACTCGCTCCAGGCGAGCAACAAGTACCCCGCCGAGAGTCTTTACGGGACGAGCGAGGGGTTCTCGCGCTACGACTGGGGCGCGGACCTGGGCGGGTACGCGTGGAAGGACCGCATCTGGTTCTTCGCCGCCTACGACCGCGTGAAGGGCAAGGTCACCAATCAGCTCACGGCCGGACCGAGCGAGGGCGATCTCGTGGACAGCCCCAGCGTGCAGAACCTCGCTTCCGCGAAGCTGACCCTGATGATCGACGCGTCGAACACGCTGATGGGCAGCTTCTTTGAGGATCCCTCGACGCAGACGGGCGCCATCAACGACGGGGCCCATACTCTGAACGGCTCGCTCTCGACCTTTCTCGGCCGGCAGGACTTTGGCGGCCAGAATTGGGTCGCGCGGTACAACGGCATCTTCGGATCGTCCTGGGTGGTGACCGCCCAGTACGCCTTTCACTCGGAGCGCAATTCGGTCGGACCCTCTACGATCCCCGGGGCGGGAATCCAGTACATCGACTCCCGGCCGGGCGCGAACAACGTGCAGTCGGGCGGCTTCGGCCTGGTTCAGAAGAAGGACTTCCAGCGCGACTTCTACGGCGGCTCGGTCTCCAAGTACCTGAGCGACCACGAGCTCAAGGCCGGATTCGAGTACGAGACGCAGGATGCGACGGTCATCAAGCGGTTCTCGAGCCTGCAGCAGGTCAAGATCGTCGACAACCCGGACGACCCATCGAACCCGGTGTACC
>JANMPW010000015.1:0-2015 GCA_031370065.1 Acidobacteriota bacterium | reverse complement strand
GAAGCTCAGCGCCGGCGGGCTGCTCGAAACGGCGCAGGCCCGCTTTTCCAACCGCGATTACTACGGTGCGCTGCTCTGTCTGGACGATGTCCAGGGAAGCGGTCGCGCGTATGCCGACGTCTTCCATCTGCGCGGGCTCTCGCTCTCGCTCCTTGATCGGTCCGAGGAGGCTCTCGAAGCGTTTGATGCTGCGCTCGCCCTGAATCCCCGATATGTCGAGGCACATCTCCACCGCGGGCTGGTGCTCAATCAGATCGGGCGAAACGAGGAGGCGGCAGTGGCCTTCACGGCGGCAGCCGCCTCCGAGGGCCCGCCAGTCGCCGGCCTCCCCGCTCGATTTGCCTCCCATCTTGCCAACGAACACGCGCATCTCGGCGAGCTGTACGCCGAGGGTGGCGCCCTCAGCGACGCCGTGCGCGAGTACCGTCGGGCGGTCGACCTCGGCCCTGCATTTCACGATCTCCGGCTCCGACTCGCGCGACTCCTGATCGAGGCGGGGAATCCGCTTGAGGCCCGCGACGTGCTCGAACAGATTCTCCTCGAGCGCCCTGACTGGATCGACGCGCGGGTCCAACTGGGTCTGGCCCGATACTTGGCGGGCGACACTGCGGGTGCGCGGGATATCTGGCGTGCGGCGCAGGACGTCCGTCCCGACGTTGAGCGGGTGTCGGCATACCTCGCAATGGTAGAGCGCATCCCGGAGTGAGGGTGGGGATGGTGGCTCTCGGGGCGCTCAGTGCGCAGCTCCGCCCCCGGGGGGGGCGGTCCGGCCAAGGTGACCCCTTTTCTGCCACTTTGGCGTGCCTAGGGGTGCTCTCCGCGCGCGCAGCGCCCGATTCGATTACGATCCTCGCGCTCCAACGACTCCGCTTGAGCGGCGTCGACTGACTCGACCAATCACCCTGTTGCCGTCCCGGATCGCCCTTGATGCGTCGTCTGCAGATGCTGGTATTGCCGCTGATCGTCGTCCTTGCCCCCGCGTGCGGGAAGGGGAAGCCGTCCACCGCAGCCGCCCCACTCCTCAGTCGCCTGACCGCCACGCCCGCGGCGCTCGACTCGATGTGGGCCAAGGCGCTGGACCTCTACACCCGGAAGAAGTGGTCGAAGGCTGCCGTCGCGTTGGAGCGGCTGCAGCTCGAGTTGCCGAGTGGTGACCGGCGGGTGATTCTCTCGCGCTTTTATCTCGCGGAGACGCGTGTCGGCGAGCACAGCAACCTGCAGGCGGTGCGCGAGTTCCGGCGTGTGTCGGATGAGTTCCCGGCCGATTCGATGGCGCCCGAAGCGCTGCTGCGCGCGGGTGACAGCTACGCGACGTTGTGGCGCCGGGCCGAGCTCGATCCGACCTACGGGCAGACCGCCGTGGCGACCTACCAGGAGCTGATCGCCCGCTATCCGGCGTCCGCTGCCGCGAAGCGCGCGGCCGACAAGATCACCGCGCTGGAGGATCGCTTCGCCCTCAAGTCGTACCAGGCGGCGCTGTTCTATCTGAAGTTCAAGGCCTACGACTCGGCGATTCTCTATCTCAAGGATATGCTCGCCACCTGGCCACGTGCGACCGTCGCCCCCGAGGCGCTGACGCGCCTGATCCAGACCTATCACAGCCTTGGTTACGCCGAGGATGTCCGCGAGTACTGCACGATCCTCCGCAAGCGTTTCCCCACGGCGCCCAACATCGATACAAATTGTCCGGCGACGGCCCCTGCGGGGACGCCGGCGGAGAAGTCCGTCGGGAAGTAGCCGTGCGGATCGGCCTCCTCGGCGGCTCCTTCGATCCCATCCATCACGCGCACCTGATCCTGGCGCAGCTTGCCCGCGAACAACTGCATCTCGACCAGGTCCGCTTCGTGGTGGCGGGCGAGCAGCCCTTCAAGGTCGGCCGGCATCTCGCACCCGCGGAAGTTCGGGCCCGAATGGTCGAACTCGCGATCGCATCCATTCCCGGCTTCGTGGTGGACCGTCGTGAGATCGCGCGACCCGGCCCTTCCTACACCATCGACACGCTTCGCGAAATTCTG
>JANMPW010000725.1:0-2309 GCA_031370065.1 Acidobacteriota bacterium | reverse complement strand
GAAGCTCCCGCGAAGGTTTCGCGGCCCGCTCGGACGCGCCGATCCCCCCGGTCACCGGGGGCGGCTTCATCGCCATCATGCCGTCCGGCCCCCAGGCCGTCGGCGGCGCGCGGGTATCGCCGATCGCGCCGCCGCCCGGGCTCGATCCGCTCGGCTATCTGGCTGACGGCACCGCACTCGTCGCTGTCGGTGCGGGAGGCGAGCTCGTCTGGACGGATGGGAACAGCGCGCGGACGATCTCGGGTAGCCTCGACGAGCACGGGTGGCGAGTCTTCGCCCGGAGTGGAGGCACCCTCATCGTCGCTCCCGAGGGGCGGCGCCTGGACTTCGGCGTCTTCGTAATCGGTGGCAAAGGCTCGGCAACCAAACTCGAGCTGCCCGACGCGTGCGGGATCCCGGACGTGTCGGACGACGGCGCATACGCGGCGTACACCGTATGCAACAACACGGGTGCACCAGACAGCTACAGGATCAGGCTCGTCCGACTGGCGGATGGTGCCGCCGTTGATCTCGGCAACGCGGTCGGGAGCCCGAAGTTCGTCCCCGGCTCGCACCGGCTGGCATGGCTGACGCTCTCGGGCAATCCTCCGATCAGCCCGATCTATACCGTCTCCGTCGCGACGAACGAGGTGCTTCCATGAGAATCGCGTACCACCTCCTCACGCCGCTGATCGCGATGGTTCTCGTCATGGGCGGGCCCGTCGATCCCGCGGTTGCGAAGACCAACTGGACGAACGCGTACGAGCCGCCGACGACAATCGATATCCTGAAGATCCAGACGGTTGGTGGCGTGCCGAGTCCGTTCAACTCGTGCATCGTACTGGCTCGCTACTCCGCCTACGACTTCCGGACGTACGTCAAGGAAGTGCTGCCCAACGAGTGGGGCAGTAGCTGGCCGTCGGACTCCCTTCGGGCGGGGGCCGAAGCGGTGAAAGAGTACGGCTGGTGGGCGACGATGAACACCCCGTACAACACCTGCGCAAGCTCGAACAACGCAGATGTCACGAACAGTACCTACGACCAGGTCTGGGTAGCAGGCTCCGCGACAGTGAACACGACCGAGGCCGTGTACCGGACGTTCGCGACCAGGATGTACGACAGCGACGCCTCTGGCACGGCCCAGATCTGGCGGGCCCAATATCGGGGTGGGACGTCGACGGATGCCTGCGGCCAGGTCGACGGCGCTACCTACTCGACGATCATGGGCCAGTGGGGCTCGTACCGGTGCGCTCAGGACGGGGTGACCTGGACGAGCATTGTCACCTCGAAGTACTACTACGGCATCCCATCGGCCCTCGAGAACGTGAACAATCTCCAGCTCAATCCGACCCTCGAATACAACGGCTGCGGCACGACGACCACCCGCTGGCTCACCACGACCGGCGTGACGGCGACGACGACCTGCAGCTCGAGCAACACCATCGATGGCACCCACTTCAGCCGCGTCGACGGTACTGGGAGCGCCAACACCAACGCCTACTCGGCGATCTATCAGGACTCACCGGAGGAGCAGACGGCCGGGAAGAGCTTCACCTTCGGCTTCTACTTCCGCTGCCTCAGCCCCGTCCCGTGCGGTGTCCTGGCTCGCATGGTTGGCCTCGGGGGAACGCAGGAGACACGGGACAGTGCCACGCAGACGTTCTCCGACAGTCTATGGCACTACGTGAGCGTGACCGGAACGTTCAGCTACGCCCACACGAGCGTGCGCGGTCTGGTTCGTGGCTCGGGCAAGGTCAAGTACGACATCGACCTGACCAGGCTCTGGTAGGCGCCTCGGAGCGTCGCGTCGTATCTGTTCATCTATTCGAGCTCGCCGGGAGGGCGCGGCCCAGGAGGTCTTTCGTCCGCACGGTGGTGAACCGCGCCTCTGTATCCTTGGCGCAATGACCGAGATCCCCGCCGATCGCCTGCCGGTCGACCCGACCCTCGTCGAGTCCGCCGCCGCGCTTCCGGAAGATGCGGCGGCGGCGCGCCACGCCGAGCTGGTCACGCGGATCGACGAGGCGAACCGCACCTACTACGCTGATGACGCTCCGGTCATGACCGACGCCGAGTACGACGCCCTCTTCTGCGACCTCGTCGCGCTCGAGACCGTATTCCCGGCGCTCGTCACGCCTGAATCCCCGACGCAGCGCGTCGGCGCGGCGATGTCCGCCCAGTTCGCCGAAGTCCGTCACTCGCGGCCGATGCTGTCGCTGGGCAACGCCTTCAGCCACGAGGAGCTGCGCGCCTTCGACGCCCGGGTGCGGCGCGGTCTCGGCCTGGCGCCGGCCCCCGAACCGGCCCCGGAGCTGCGCTACGTGGCCGAG
>JANMPW010000713.1:0-3518 GCA_031370065.1 Acidobacteriota bacterium | reverse complement strand
GCGTTCGCGCAGGCCGCTGCCCCAGCGGCAAGGTCATGGGTAGGTTGGGTCAGGGTAGTCGGTGCAGCCGACGTGATAGATGCTCTTGACGCGTGGGAAGCATCCGCTTCGGCGGAAGTTACCGGGACAGCAACGGAGCGGCTCCCCTCGGGGAGCCGCTCCGCTCTATTTCCGGCTGAATCCTTGGGTCATCCGGCCCTGACCAAGCGACGTCGTCGGTCCGATCAATGACCGGATAGCATGTCCGGCACGCGCCCGTAGCTCAGTGGATAGAGCGTTGGGTTCCGGACCCAAAGGTCGCAGGTTCGAATCCTGTCGGGCGCGCCATTGCAACCTTTTCGGGCAGCGCCAGCGCCAATCCGTGCGCGTAGGCCGCCGCGGTCAGCCGGACACCGACGATCTCGCGGCCAGCCACTGTGATCCGCTCGTAGATGGCGTGCATCAGATCTGCCTTCTCCTTCGGTACGTCTGCGCTCTGGATGGACTCGCTGAGGGCGCGCAGCCACTCGACCGCGCGATGGCCGGGTAGGCCCGGCGCCGTTCGCTCCACGATGGCGTCCCGCTTCTCGCGGAGCGCCTTCAGGCGTGTCAGGTAGGTGTCGTCGCCGAGCAGGCCGCCAGCGTGCTCCAGCGCCAGCTCGCGGATCTGCCGGTCAATCCGTGCGCGGTCAATCTCGACCGGCTGCTGGTTCGACCCGAGGGCCGCAACGACCGATGCCATGGTGACGTCGTCCAGGGCGATGCCGGCGACCTCAGCGCCTCCAGCGAGACCGCACAGGGCCACGCCGAGACCGCCGTCTCCAAAGGGGTCACCGCGTAGCCGTGGGCGACCTCGAACTCTTCGAGGACGCGATCGCCGAGATCGCGGCCCGGCTCGACCTCCGTGAGCCGAACGCGGATGCCGTCCGGACGCTAGCGGCAGAGGTTTCGCAGCACTACGACGTGGAGGAGCGGCAGCCGCCGTTCGAGGCCGTCATCGACTCGGCCACGGGCGTTGGCAAGACGTACATCCTTGTTGGGGCGATGGAGCTCTTCGCGATCGCCGACGAAGTGCGCGACTTCGTGATCGTGACCCCGGGCCGCACGATCCTCCACAAGACCCGCGACAACTTCACGCCGGGCCACCCCAAGAGCCTGCTCGGGCCGATGAGCTTCCAGCCCGTCGTCATCACCGCCGACAACTTCAACACGCCGGTCATGCGCGCGGCGATGGACGACCCAACGCAGATCAAGGTCTATCTCTTCACCGTCCAGTCACTGATCAAGCCTGACTCGGAGGTCGGCCGAAAGACCCACAAGTTCCAGGAAGGCCTCGGGACCGAGTTCTACGGCCACCTCCAGGCGACGGCGCGCCTTGTCGTCTTCGCCGACGAGCACCACACCTACTACGGTCCGGCCTTCTCAAAGGCGGTGCGCGACCTCCAGCCGTGGGTCCTTGTCGGGTTGACGGCGACCCCGGACAAGAAGACGCCCAAGGACCAGATCATCTTCCGCTACCCGCTCGCGGCGGCGATCGCCGACAAGCTCGTCAAGACGCCGGTGATCGTCGGGCGCAGGGACGATCGGAAGGATCCGCTGACGAAGCTCACCGATGGCGTCACCCTCCTCGACGCCAAAGCGCGACGCGATCGCGGCCTATGCGGCGAGGACCGGGGTCGCGCCGGTGAACCCGGTGATGCTCGTCGTCGCCAATGACATCGCCTATGCCGACGACTACGGCGCGACCCTCCGTTCGCAGGAGTTCTTCGGCGGACGGTTCGCCGACGCCGTGCTCGTCGTCCACTCGAACGCTCCGGACGTGGCGTTGGAGGAACTCGCCAAGGTGGAGGATCCGACGTCGCCGGTACGGATCATCATCTCGGTCGGGATGCTCAAGGAAGGCTGGGACGTCAAGAACGTCTACGTCATCGCCTCGATGCGCTCCAGCGTGTCGGAGATCCTGACGGAGCAGACGCTGGGTCGTGGGATGCGGCTGCCGTTCGGCGCGTATACGGGGATCGAGATCCTCGACACGCTCGAGGTGGTCGCCCACGAGCGCTACGAGGAACTGCTCAAGAAGGCGGGCGTCCTCAACGAGGTGTTCGTCGACTACCGGACGCGAGCGGCGCTGCGCACCAACGCTCAGGGCGAGCGGGTCGTCGTCTCCGAGACCCTGCGGGCGGCCACGGAACCGATCATGGCGGCCGGTGACGGTGAGCCCCCGTTCGTCGCCGACACCGGCGCACGCCCGGTCGTGACCACGATCGACCAGCGAATGGTGCAGGTGGAAGGGGCGGCCCTGAAGCTGCGCCAGCCGATCGCGCGTCGTTCCGACGCGCCGCCGATCGTGGTCCCCGTATTGCAGATGTCGGCGGTCCAGAGTCCCTTCACCCTCGCCGACATCACGGACACGGACCGATTCCGCAAGCTTGGTCGATCGCACGCGGCCGATCCCGACGGGGAACTCGCGCGCACCCTGGTAAGCGCTCGGATCGTCACCGGACCCGACGGAGTCAAGCGCACCGAACTCGTGACCTCGGGCGCCGCGGACCGGGTCCAGTCCAATCCGACCCTGTTCGGGGTCGGGGATCTCCGATCGCAGCTGGTGGACATCGTCCTTGGCTCATCGGCCGTGCCGGCCCGCAAGGATCAACGCGCGGCGGTGGCGCCGCTGATGGAGGCGTTCTTCGATGGCCTCGGCGATCGGGCGACGGACCTCCCGTCGGCGAACCTTGGGCGAGCCGGCGCGCGTCTGGTGCGGCTTGTCGGCGAGGAGCAGCGGGCGTACATGTCCGCGCCGACCTACCAGCAGGTCGTGGAACTGCGCGAGTTCGCGCCGACGCGCGCGACCGATCGGGACGTGTCGGGTGATCGGCATGGGGCGTTTAGCCGATCGGCCGCCTACGACGGCTGGAAGCGGGCGCTCTTCCCGATCGAATGGTTCGACTCACGACCGGAGCGGACCGTCGCGAACATGGTCGACGAGGACACGGGGGTGGCCTGTTGGGTACGCCTCCATGTCGGCGAACTGCCGATCCTCTGGAACTCGGCCGGCCAGGAATACAACCCGGACTTCATCGTCATCGACGCCGACGGCACCCACTGGGTCGTGGAGGTGAAGATGGACAAGGAGATGGACTCGGCGACCGTCAAGGCCAAGCGCGAGGCGGCCCGCCGCTGGGCGAACTACGTCACGGCCGACGAGAAGGTCGACGTCACATGGAGGTATCTGCTCGTGTCAGAGTCGGACGTCGACACGGCCAAGGGATCATGGGGTGCACTTGCGAGGCTCGGCGGCGAGTAGGTCCGGCGCCCCACACGATGGAAGCATCGTGTTGATTCTGGCTTCGTCAGTCCAGATGATGACTCCTAGGATTTCGGCCGAGCGACGCGTCGCCGGGCGGCGAGGGTCGTTCCTGCGGCGCCGACTCCGGCCAGCCCCGCGCCCGCGAGGAACGCGGCAGGAATTCCGCCGGCCGCGGCGACGAATCCGAGGAGCATCGGACCCGCCCCGAACGCCAGATCGATGGCGACCGTCA
>JANMPW010000706.1:0-1697 GCA_031370065.1 Acidobacteriota bacterium | reverse complement strand
GATGAGGAAGCGGTTCACGGCGCAAGGCTATAACCGTCGCTCGCGCTTCGCTCGGAACCTGCGTCTTCGGCGCACCGGCCCGCGGCTCGCCCAAAGGGGCTCGAGCGCGGGCCTGGTTCCTCGCTGCGCGCTCGCTCCCGCGGCGCGAGGCTCCTCCGCTGCACACGCGGAGACACCTCGCGCCGCGTGCAGCTAGAACCCACACGTTTGCAAATCAGCGGCACGGCGGCCATCCGCTCGCGGTGCGAATAGTCTACCGACCGAAGGGAGGGAGGAGGTTCGCGCCGCGGGAGCCGAAGCGCAGCTCGGGGTCAGGCGCTCGGTCGTGCCCCGTGGGCGAGCCGTTCGCCGGTGCGGCCGCAGGCCGGAGATCCCTCGCAAGCGAAGGCGACGATGATAGCCTCCGCCCCATGCTGGCGCGGCTCGAACAGGATCTGAAGGCGGCGATGAAGGGCGGCGACAAGCGGCGTGTCTCGACGCTGCGGCTGCTGCTCGCGGGGCTCAAGAACGAGAAGATCCAGGCCCAGCGCGCCCTCACGGATGAGGAGGTCGAGGCCTCGCTGCGGCGCGCGGTCAAGCAGCGCAAGGACTCGATCGAACAGTACGCCAAGGGCGGCCGCCAGGACCTCGTGGACGCCGAGACCGAGGAGCTCGCGATCCTCGACGGGTACCTTCCCAAGGGCCTGAGCGACGCCGAGATCGAGAGCACGCTGCGCGAGCTGATCAAGGAAAAGGGACTTTCTACCCAGAAGGACGTCGGCCTCGCGATGAAAGAGCTCATGGCGCGCCATCGGGGCCGCGTGGATGGAAAGCGGGCCCAGGAAATCGCGCGCTCCCTGCTTCCGTGACGGCCGAGCAGGGCAAGGGGGTCCGCGAGGAGATCGAAATCAAGATCCTGGCTCCCGACCTCGACGCCGTTCGCGACAAGCTTCGAGAGGCTGGCGCTACCCTCCACGCACCGCGCCACGACGAGACGAACGATCTCTATGACGACCCCGCGCGGAAGCTTTCCGGCAGCGGGCGCACCGTGCGCCTGCGTCGCGCAGCCGGCCGAGCGATACTCACGTACAAGGGAGCGGCGCGCTTCCTGGACGGCGTAAAGATTCGCGAAGAACGGGAGGTCGAGGTCTCCGACGCCGGTGAAGCGGAAGCAATCCTCAACGGCATCGGGCTCGAGCGGCGCTTTCGCTACGAGAAGCGGCGCGAGGAGTGGGACGCTGGCGGCTGCATCGTCGCGCTCGACGAGACGCCCATCGGCAACTTCGTCGAGGTCGAGGGCGACCCGATCGGGATTCGCAAGCTGATCGGGCGGCTCGCGCTCGACCCGAGCGAGGCGATCCCGCACTCCTACGCCGAGCTCTACCTGCGGCGGCGCAAGGAAGAGCCTGCGCTGCCCGCAGATATGGTGTGGGAACGAGAGACGGGAGACGGAAAACGGTAGACAAGGGTCCGACGACGAGGGCGATCCTGCTCTGCGCGGGAAAGGGGACGCGGTTTCGCCCCGTGACGGAAGCGGTCCCCAAGCCGCTTCTACCCTTTCTGAACGTTCCCCTCGCGCTCGCGCATCTCCGGCGGCTTCGCGAGGCCGGCGTCGGCGAAGTAGCGGTTAATCTCCATCACCTGGGCAACGAGGTCGAGCGCCAGTTGGGCCAGGAACCGGCGGACCTGCCGCAGCTCGCGTTTTTCCAGGAGCCGAC
>JANMPW010000669.1:0-3295 GCA_031370065.1 Acidobacteriota bacterium | reverse complement strand
CGTCACCGGCAACTTCACGATGCACGGCGTGACGAAGGAGATCACCCTGCCCGTCGCGTTCACCGGCACTGCCAGGGACCCGCGCGGGGGCGAGCGGGCGGGCTTCGAGCTCGCGACCACCGTCAATCGCAAGGACTACGGGATCAACTGGAACAAGGCGCTCGACAACGGCAGCCTCATGCTTTCCGACGACGTCGCTGTGACGATCTCGCTCGAGACCGTCAAGAAGGGCCCCGAAGCCGCCCCGGCCGCCAAGTGACCCTCTTTGGGGGAGCCCTTTCGAGCCACAAAGGTCCAGGCGGTAGAGTTGACGCATGACACCCGTCGTCTCGCCGCAGCCACCTGCTTTTTTCCGGGGCCTCCAGCCCTCGGCGGTGATCGGCTTCGTTCTGGTGCACCTCGCCGCCCTCGGCGTGTTCGCCCTCGGATTCTCGTGGAAGGGCGTCGTCCTCTGCGTCGCCTCCTACTATCTGCGGATGTTCGCCATCACGGCGGGCTTCCACCGCTACTTCAGCCACCGGTCCTACCGCCTGGCGCGCGTGCCGCAGTTCCTGCTCGCCTTCCTCGGCCAGACGTCGGCCCAGAAGGGCGTGCTCTGGTGGGCGGCGAACCACCGCCACCACCACAAGTACTCCGACCGGCCCGAGGACATCCACAGCCCCCTGCAGAAGGGTTTCTGGTGGAGCCACATGGGCTGGATCCTCGCCCGGGACCACGCGCAGTCGGACCTTTCGCGCATCCCCGACTTCGCGAAGTATCCGGAGCTCGTATGGCTCGACCGGAACCAGTACGTGCCCACGCTGCTCTATGGCGTCGGCCTCTTCTTCGCGTTTGGCTGGACGGGGCTCTTCTATGGCTACCTTCTGTCGACCGTGCTCCTGTGGCACGGCACCTTCTCCATCAACAGCGTCATGCACGTCTTCGGCCGCCGCGCTTACGCGACAATGGACGACTCGCGCAACAGCTTCCTCTTCGCGCTCGTGACGATGGGCGAGGGCTGGCACAACAACCACCACTGGGCGCCGGGCTCGGCGGCGCAGGGCTTTCGCTGGTGGGAAGTGGACGCGAGCTTCTATCTCCTGTGGCTCGGCGAAAGGCTCGGCCTGGTGCGGGGCCTCCACCGGCCGCCGGAACGCTGGCGTGAGGCCGCGCGCGAGGCCGACCGCACCGGCCGCGCCTTCACCTCCGTGCGCCTCCACGATCACGTGCAGAGACTGTCGCGCCGCTGGGCCGACCTGCGTGACTCGGCGCGCCTGACCGCCCACGACGCCATCGTCGAGCTCGAAGCGGCCCGCCTGCGCGCGGCCGCGCAGCTCGACCGCCTGCACGAAGAAGCCTGCGCCGCCGGGGCGCGCGCGGGTCGGCGCCTCGACGAGATCCACGCCGAGATCGAGAAAGCGCGCGCGCATCTGGCCGAGATCCTCGAGCGCCTCGTCGCCGCCGCCGAATCGCTCCGGATGCCCCGGCCCGAGCCAAGTTGACCGGGATCCGGATCGCAGTCATCGGCTCCGCGATCGCCGGAAGGCCGGCCTTCCCTTCGCGCTGCCGCGCATGAGCCTCGGCCCGCGCCTCAAGGCGAAGATTGCCGACCCGATCGTCCTGCAGCTCACACAGGGGCTCTCGCCGGAGAAGATCGCGCTGACCGTCGCGGTTGGCCTCACGATCGCGATCAACCCGGTCGTCGGCACGACGACGATTCTGTGCTTCGCCGCCGCGTGGGCCCTCCGGTTGAACCAGCCGATCATCCAGGCCATCAACTGGTCGTCCTACGCGCTCCAGCTCCTGCTGATCTTCCCGTTCATCCGCCTGGGCGAGAAGATCTTCCGCGCCGAGCCCGAGACCCACACGCTCCAGGAGCTCGTCGCGATGGCGAGGGCGGACACGATCGGCACGATCACGATGCTCGGCGCGACCATCGGCCATGCGGTCGTCGCATGGATGGCGGTCGCTCCGCTGCTCGTCGCAGCCATTTACTTCGGGGCCCGGCCGCTCTTTCGCGCCCTCGCGCGCCGCGTTGCGGCCGCACGCGGCAAGGATGTGTCCGACGTAGCCTGAGCGTCACTGGAGTACCCTTGACGCAGTGGATCTGCCCTCACCGCTCGAGCGGGCGCCCGGGGGGCTGTTCGACGGGCTCGCGTTGTACTTGAAGCGCGAAGACGTCCACGAGCTCGGCGCGTTCAAGTGGCGGGGTGCGCTTCCCACGGTCGGGGCATACAAGGCGCGCGGCGCCTCGGCCGTCGTCACGGCCTCGACGGGCAACCACGGCGCGGCGGTCGCGTGGGCGTGCCAGCATCTGGGCCTGCGCGCGATGGTCTACGCGCCGGCCGGCGCCTCCCTATCAAAGCTCGCGCTCATCGATCACCTCGGGGCCGAGATCCGCCTGATCGGAACCGACCTCGACTTCGCCAAGGACGAGGGCAAGCGCTTTGCCGCCGAGGCGCACGTGCCCTTCTTCGAGGACGGCGTCGAGCCGACGCAGTTCGAGGGGTACGGCGCGATCGCCGACGAGATCCTCGACCAGTTACCCGAAGCGCCCGCGGCGATCGTCGTGCCCGTCGGCAACGGCGCGCTGATCGGCGGCATCGGCCGGACATTCAAGCGGCGCTCTCCCGAAACGCTCGTCGTCGGCGTGGCCGCGAAGGAAGCCCCGGTCATGGCGCTCTCCTTCGAGGCGAAGAAGCCGGTCGAATGCGACCGCATGGCCACCTTCGCCGACGGCCTGGCTGTCCGCGTCGCCATCCCCGAGGCCGTCGCGCTCGTCAACGGCGTCGTCGACCGGATGCTCCTCGTCTCCGAGCGCGAGATGGCCCACGCGATCGCAACCTACGCCCGGGCCGGCATCCGCGCCGAGGGCGCCGCAGCCTCCGCCCTCGCGGCGCTGCCGCAGCTTTCGGACATCGCGGGTCCGGTCGCCGTCGTCGTCACCGGCCGCAACGTCGACGACGATCTCTACCGCCGAGCGCTCGAGCACCCCGAGTCCTTTTCCGAGTAATCTCTCCCGCAATGTCCAACGGCGCCTCAAGGGGCTTCGCACGCGAGGCCGCCGGGATCATTTGCCTGCTCGTCCTCGGTGTCGGCACCCGACTCGCCTTCGCAGCGGCTTATCCGACGCTGCCCTTCTGGGATTCCCTTCAGCTCATCCATTTCGCGACGCGGCTCCAGGAGCATGGGCTTACGGCGGACGGCTGGTACTGGGCACAGTACAACTCAGGGCTGCCGATGATCCTGTCGCTTCTGTTTCGCCTTCCCGCAGATCCGGTGGTCGTGGCGCGGACCGCAACCGTATTTGCGACCG
>JANMPW010000645.1:0-6202 GCA_031370065.1 Acidobacteriota bacterium | reverse complement strand
GCTCAGCAGATCGCCCGGCAGCAGCAGGAAGAGTACGAATCCGATCTTCAGCGCGAAGAGCGGCGTGGCCGTTTCCAATTTTGCCATCCAGCGCGGTGGCTCGGAGCAGGTCCGGTCGCGAAATACCTTCCAGGACAGGAGCAGCAGCACGCCGACGATCGCAACGTCCACGGCACGCTCGAGCCGCGCGTCGCCGCTCCAGGGCGACCCGCCCGTTTTCAAGAGCCCGGTCAGCCAGTAGGCGACGGTCACTCCAATGGCCGTCGCCGCGCCGGCACCCATGAGGAAGAACGCGGAGTCTCTTCTTGCGCGCACTCCCGTCGCCAGCACGATGGCAGTGACGATCTGCGGCCCTGTGACCATGACGAAGGCCATTGGCAGCACGGTCATCAGGTCTTGCATGGCTTTGGAGCCGCAAGCTTCCCCCAGAGTAAAGACAGGTGGCAAGCGGGATAGACTGTCCGTGGGGCGACCGGAATCACTCGGTCTCCGTCATCGAGTCTGAAAGTAAGAAGGAGGAGCTCATGAATCGTCGGTTGATCGCATCGATTGCTGTCGGAGGAGTGATGGCGCTTCTGGCCGGGTCCGCGCTGGCCTCGGACGCCAAGAAGCCCGACGGCACCGTGAAGCTGTCCGAGGGCTCGATGGCTCTCGGCGTCGGTTGGAGCTGGGGCAACGGCACACTGACTTACAAGGGGAAGACGCATCAGTTCAAGGTCGAGGGGCTCTCCGTGGTCGAGGTGGGCGTGACCAAAGCGCAGTCCACGGGCAAGGTGTTCAACCTGAAGAAGCTCGAGGACTTCGAAGGCGTCTACGCGGCCGCTGGCGCCGGGGCCACGGCCGGCAAGGGTGTCGGTGTAACCGCGCTCGTGAACAAGAATGGCGTGGAGGTCGATCTCAAGAGCGTGACCAAGGGCGCCAGCCTCAAGTTGGCCGCGGAGGGGCTCAAGATCAAGCTCGAACAGTAAGACGGATCTATCCGAGCTGGTCGCGGCCGGCATCTGCGGCACACGCCGGGAGAACTGACCGTCGCATTTGTGGCCACACGTACGTGTTCCCCTTCGCCGCCGCGAGCGCGACGTTCCTTTCCAGCGGCGATCCTCCTCGGCGTTCCGGGCACCCCGGCAACCGCGAGATCCTCCGCGGCCTTGCATCTTTGAATGCGAAGGTAGGGCGATATGCGGCGGCCGGTCGGTTACGCGAAAAAGCTCGTGGACCTCGATCCGCAGGACCCCGAGGCGCGTCAAATCTACGACGAGTTGATGGGTAAGCGCGCGCCGGGCGCCGGGAGCCCTCCGCCCCGCTGACGCCGATCAAGCCGTCTCCGGCGAGCGAAATAGATCGAGGGCAAGGACAAGCCCGCGCTGAAGCCGAAGCCGTAGGTAGTCTGTAGTCTGTGGTCGATGTCCAAGCGCCTAGTGACTACCGGCTAATGGGCTGGCGACTGTCTCCGCTTTTTCCTTCCGCTTCTTCTTGAAGTGGGGAAGGTCCGGCTCGCCGAGCAGTCGCGCGAGGCCCTCCCAGCCGCGAACGTGCTCGCAGATCACTTTGAGGGCGGAGGTCAGGGGCACGGCGAGGACGGCGCCCGAAACGCCCCAGATCGTTCCCCAGAAGATGAACGAGATCATCACGGTCAGCGGGAAGAGCCGCACCTTGCCGCCGACAATGAAGGGCGTGAGCACGTTGCCCTCGAGGAACTGCAGCAGGCCGTAGACCGCCAGCACGACCAGGGCCTTCTCGCCGTCGAACTGGAAGTACGCCACGGCCACCGCGGGAACGGTCGAGAGGATCACGCCGACGTAGGGCAGGAGGATCGCAATCCCGGCGATCGGCCCGAGGACGTAGTAGTAGTTGATCCGCAGGACCATCAGGGTGAGCGTCGTGGCGCCAGCCATGATCAGCATGACGAAGGAGAGCCCGAGCGCGTAGGCGGTCATCGTGCGGGAAATCGCGCCCGTGACGTCCGCCTCGCCCACCCGTTCGTTGCGCGTGAAGATACCGGCGAGTACGCGCCCGAACTTCTCCCGGTCCTTCAGCATGAAGAACGTCAGGAACGGAATCGTCGCTGTGTAGAGGATGATGCCGAGCGTGGCGCCGACCTGGGCGAAGAGAGCGCGGGTCGTGTCGAGCTGGGATTCGGTGAGCTTCACTTCCCGGACGCCGCGCGAATCCTCGGGGAGGATGCTGCCCATGCGCTCCCGCAGCCCATTGACGAACTCCATGACGCGGGTCAACAGGTCGCGGATCCGCGCCTGGTAGCGGGGCAGCTCGGCAAAGAACTGGTTCAACTGCGCCGTCACGTTGATCACGAGCAGCGCCACGCCGCCAACGATCACGAAGAGGATCAGCAGGATCGCGAGCACCCGCGGCACGCCCGCGCGCTCGAGGAGCGACACGAAGGGGCGCAGGGCGAAGGAAAGGAAAAGCGCGAACGCGATCGGGACGAGAAGGGGACGACCGTAGTAGAGCAGGCCGACGACCGCGGCCGTCGAGATGACCGTGAGGCCGACGACGCGGGGAGGCGGGCTGTGGGGCGCCACCGCCTCGGCCGCGGTCGGCGGAGTCAAAAAACCCCCTCTTGGGGAGGGGGTCGTGCGATGCGCTGGGAGGGCCTCCGAATCACGTTCCCGAAACGAGCGTCACGACGATCTGGGCGCGGCGGTTTTTCGCGCGGCCCTCGGCGGTGGCGTTGTCGTACGCGGGCTCGGCGCCGCCCTTGGATCCGGCCGAGATGCGGCCGGGATCGATGCCGTGCCGGGTGACGAGATACTGCTTGGCAGCCTCGGCGCGCTTCATGCCGAGCTCGAGGTTCGTCTTCTCCGCGCCCGCGTTGTCCGTGTAGCCGAGGATGACGGCCGTGGCGTTCAGGTCGTTCTTCATCCTCAGCGCGACGCCATCGAGCACGGCCTTGGCGATGTTGGTCAGGCGCGCGCTCTTGCCGTCGAAGAAGATCTCGTCGGTGGTGGTTCTGGGCGCCGGCCGCGGCGGCGGCTGCGGGGCCGTGGCGACCATCGGGGCGGCGACCTTTTCCTCGACCACCGCCTCGGCGGCCGCGGGAACGACGACCGGCGGCGGCGGCGCCGGCGGCCATGCGGCGTAGGTCACGCCGAGAATCCCGCCGAACGGGTTCGGGTTGAAGCCGTGCGAAAACAGCATGCTCAGGTTGGTGTTCAACGCGACCGAGAGCGCCCAGCCCGTATGGCCGAACCAGATCCGGGCGCCGCCGACGAGCGATCCCCAATCGGGCTCGGGGTTGTCGCCGCCGTCGAGGACGTTGTAGTACGCCTCACCGATGATGTGGATGAGCGGGGTGATCGGCGCTTCCGCGCCGAAGCCGAAGCGCAGGAGGTTGCCGGGCCGAACGTCGTTGTCCTGGATGCCGGCGAGCGTGTACGAAACCATGCCCGTGAACCACGACTTCGAAACCGCGCCGCCCCACTCCCAATCCGCTCTCCGCGAGTTGAGGCCCTCGACGATCTCGCCGTTGTTTGTCTGGATGGTGGCGTTGCCGACGGGGATGTGCCCCGCCAACCAGCCGGCGAAGCGCAGGTCCGGATCGTTCTCGGAGTGAAAGCTGATCTTGGTTCCAAGCCGGATTTTCTCGCCCTCGCTAATGCGGAAGGGGCCGGCCAGCGGAATGCCGTTGATGTACCCGCCCTGCCAGTTTCCGCCGCTGCGCGTGACCTGCCCTCCGCCGGAAACGAAGATCGACCACCAGTTGGTCAGGCCGAGGCCCATCGAGGCGGTCCCGCCGTAGTTGACGAAGAAGCGGGTCTGGTCCGGCTGTCCGGAGGAAAACTCGCCAGCCAACTGCGGGGAGTACCAGCCATAGAACCCCAGCGTGAACTGCCCTGCCCGGGGGCCGTCCGCCGTGGTCATCGTGAAGAGTCCGATGTCGCCGCCCATATTGGGGGCGATGACGTTGGGCTGCGCGAAGGCAGCGGCGCCGACCAGGCAGATGAGCATACCGAGGAGCACGGTCCGCTTCGCCATCTAGTGTCTCCTTTCGAACCGGGACGGGAACGTAGCTGCCGAATAGAATAAGCCAAAGCCGCGAAATTGCCAAACATCTTCTGCTCGGTCAGGGGACCGTCCTTTCGGACAGGTACCGTGGGATCGGCCGCATTTCGGTTTCGTAGGGGCGGGCCTTGGGCCGCCCGGGCGGGGACTCGCCGTAGGCAACGCCGGCCGGAGGCTGGCGGTAACCCCCGCCCCTACAATTTGGATGCGGAGATGCCTGGCTAGACCTTTGGCTGCATCACGAGGGACATCTTTTCCTGGAACGTCCGCATGATGACCGGGCCGCGGATCGAGGAGATGGCTTTCTCGGTTTGGCGGATGAGGTCGCGCACGGCCTCGACTCCGCGGCCCCGGTCGATCTCGGCGAGGGCCTGCTTGTAGGGGCGGTCGATGCCCGGAAGGTTCGCCTCACCGATCGCCGCTTCGGCCTCTTGCTTGACCCGCGTGCAGAGGATCATGAGGATCTTCTTCTCGTCGCCGAGCACGCTGCTCGCGGGAGCGCCGGGGCGCGCCGGAGCACCCGCGGAGGGAGACGGCGGGGGAACGGGGGCCGCCGCGGAGGCCGGGGAAGGCGCGGCCGCCAGGGCCGCCGCCCGCGCCGTGGCGTCGCGCGCGCGCATGTCCACGAGGTCGCCCGTCACGAGGCCATACAGGACCTTGGCGGTTTCGAACGAGTTCGAGTTGGTGGCGCGGGACAGCTCCTCGACGCTCTTGCGCCCGTCGATGCGGATCACGAGGTTCCATTCGGGCGGCGAGAGCGTCACGGGCTCGCCCATGCTGCGCGGCTTCAGGACCGGAACGTGGTCGACGTCGGGGACCTTGCGCGCGAGGACCTTCCACTCGTCCAGGCGCCGCGCGGCTTCCATCAGCAACGAGGTGTTCGTCTTGTCGATCGTGGACGTCTCGGTTTCCTTTCCGGGGGTGAACTGGAAGTCGCCGGTCGACCAGATTGTCAGAGCGTAGACCGCCTCTTCGCCGGTGACCCCGCCCATCTCCGCGTGCACGATCCGGCCATTCCTCAGGTAGATGTAGCCCCGCTCGGCTCCCCGGACCAGCATGAACATCCCGGTCTTTCCGGAGACCGAGACGAGCTGGATGATGTCGGGAACCGGGAGCTCCTGGATGGAACCCTGGAAAGACATAGTCCCCGTGATGCTAGCACCCCGTTTCGGCGCACGGCAGACGGCAGGAACCTGGAACTACCTCGCCCCCGCGTGGACGTGGCAGATCGCCACGGCGAGGGCATCGGCGGCGTCGAGCGGAATGCGCGCGCGCTGGCGGGCGAGCAGGGACAGCACCATTGCGCGCACCTGCTCCTTTTCCGCCTGGCCGTAGCCGACGAGCGCCTTCTTGACGAGGCGCGGCGCGTACTCGAAAACGGGCAGGGCGGCTCGCCCCGCGGCCGCGAGCAGGGCGCCGCGGGCGTGGGCGAGCTTGAGGGCCGACGCGATGTTCTTCGCCGCGAAAACGGTCTCGACCGAGACGGCAGCCGGACCGGCCTGGCCCATCAGTGCGAAGGCCGCCGCCGAGAGAAAATCGAGCTTTCCCGCTAGAGGCATTTTCGCCGGCGGGCGCCAGACCCCGCAGGACTCGAGCGTGAGCCGTCCGCCCTCGAAGACCACGATCCCGAAACCGGTCGCGACGGTTCCGGGATCGAGGCCGAGGATCTTCATGGAGACTACTTCTCGGCGGGCGCTTCCGCGAAGTCGAAATTGGCCCAGACGTTCTGCACGTCATCGTGGTCCTCGATCGCTTCCATCAGCTTGACCATCTGGTCGGCCTTGCGCGAGTCGAGCGCGACCTCGGTCGTGGGAATCATCGAGATCTCGGCGACGGCCAGCGGCAGGCCCTTCGCCTCGAGCTGCTTCCTGACCTCCTCGAAGCTGTCCGGCGCGGTCTGGATCTCATGGTACTGGTCGGTGGTCGTGACGTCGTCGGCGCCCGCCTCGATCGCCGCTTCCATGACGGCGTCCTCGCTCGCCTTGTCCTTCTCGATTGCGATGTAGCCCTTCTTCTGGAAAAGAAAGCGCACGGAGCCCGCCTCGCCGAGGTTGCCGCCGTGCTTGGAGAAGATCGTCCGGATCTCGGGCAGCGTCCGATTCTTGTTGTCCGTGAGCGTTTCCACGAGGACCGCCGTCCCGCCGGGGCCGTAGCCCTCGAAGGTGATCTCTTCATACGAGAC
>JANMPW010000615.1:0-2406 GCA_031370065.1 Acidobacteriota bacterium | reverse complement strand
GAGACCTCGGAATCCAAGGAGCTCGACGTCTCCGAAGCCGACATCATCGTATCGGGCGGGCGCGGCATCAAGGGGCCCGAGGGCTGGCCGGTGATCCGTGACCTCCAGCAGTCGCTCGGCGCGGCACTCGGCGCTTCGCGCGCCGTCGTGGACGCCGGCTGGATCGACCACCAGCACCAGGTCGGGCAAACGGGCAAGGTTGTCTCGCCGACGCTCTACGTCGCCTGCGGCATCTCCGGCGCGATCCAGCACCTGGCCGGCATGGGGACCTCCAAGGTCATCGTCGCCATCAACAAGGACCCCGAGGCCCCGATCTTCAAGGTCGCTACCTACGGCGTCGTCGGCGATCTCTTTAAGATCGTTCCGGAGTTCGCCAAGGCCGTCAAGGCGGCGAAGGCGGAATAGGGCGAGCCCCCCTCACCCCGACCCTCTCCCGCCGGGAGAGGGAGTTCTTGAGTCCGACAGTCTCTCCTCGTTCCCGTCGGGTTAAACTCCGACCCGCATGCCGCCGCTTCCATCCGAAGGTCTGGTCCTCGGCATCCCCGGCAGGGCCGTCTTCGCGCTCCTCGTCCTCGCCTCGATCGTCGCGTTCGTCTACTCCTGCTCGCGGCGCATCCGGGTGCTGCTCGCGGGTCAGCCGGACAACCGCTTCACGCGCATCCCCGAGCGGATCTGGCGCACGCTCGAATTCGCCTTCGCGCAGAAGCGCATGTTCCGCGACTTCTACGCGGGCCTCTTCCACATCCTCATCTTCGGGGGCTTCGTCGTCCTGACGGTCCGCACGCTCGAGCTCGTCGTCGAAGGGCTCATCCCGGGGTTCGTGCTGCTTCCGGGTATCGCCGGAAACCTCTATACGCTCGTCAAGGACGTCTTCGAGGTCCTCGTCCTCGTGGGCGTCGCGATGGCCGTCTTCCGGCGCCTCTTCGCGCGCCCCCAGCGCCTCGACCTCTCGATGGATGCGTGGCTGATCCTCTTCCTGATCGCGTTCCTGATGGTGATGGATCTGCTGTCCGAAGGGGCGCGGGCGGCGCTCGCTCCAGCGCTCGTGACCCCCTGGGCGCCCGCCGTGGCCGCCATCGCGCGGCTGCTCACCGGCACGGCGCCGGGAAAGCTCCAGGCCCTCTACGACACCTGCTGGTGGCTCCATCTCGCCGACATCCTGTTCTTCGGCAACTACCTGCCGTACTCGAAGCACTTTCACATCATCACGTCGATTCCCAACATCTTCTTCATGAACCTGGAGCCGATGGGCAAGCTCCGGACCTTCGACCTCGAGAGCACGGAGCGGTTCGGTGCCTCGCGCGTGGAGGATCTGACCTGGAAGTCGATGCTCGACGGGTACACCTGTACCGAGTGCGGCCGCTGCCGCGAGGTCTGTCCAACTGCGTTGACGGGAAAGCCGCTTGACCCGAAGGTCTTCATCGGCGACGTGCGCGACGCGGTGTACGAGGCGACGCCGGGGATCCTGGCTGCTGGGTCCGAGCGCGGCGCCGCTGCCGGCGGACGCAAGGACCTGATCGGCGGCTGGATCTCCGAAGACACAATCTGGGCCTGCACGATGTGCGGCTTCTGCACGACGGCCTGCCCGGTCTTCATCGTGCCAGTGGTCGACAAGATCGCCGAGATGCGGCGGTACCTCGTCCTCGACAAGGCCGAGTTCCCGAAGGAAGTCCAGAACGCCTTCCGCGGCATGGAGACCAACGGCAATCCTTGGAACATCGCCGCCTCGTCGCGCGGCGACTGGGCGAGCGGTCTGCCCGTCACGACGATGGCCGAGGCCGAGGGCAAGGAGTTCGAGGTCCTCTTCTGGGTCGGGTGCGCCGGCTCCTACGAGGACCGCGCCAAGCGCGTGTCGAAGTCCCTGGTCGAGATCTTGAACGAGGCCGGCGTCTCCTTCGCGATCCTGGGCTCCGAGGAGACGTGCACGGGTGACTCCGCGCGGCGCATGGGCAACGAGTACCTGTTCCAGACGCTCGCGCAGCAGAACGTGGTGACCCTCAACAAACACAAGGTCCGGAAGATCGTCACCAACTGCCCGCACTGCTTGAACTGCCTCGGCAAGGAGTACGGCGACTTCGGCGGCAAGTACGAGGTTGTCCATGGCACGCAGCTCGTTGCCGAGCTGATCGCAGCGGGCCGCGTGAAGATGACGACCCCGATCCCCGACACGATCACCTTCCACGACCCCTGTTACCTCGGCCGCTACAACGACGGCTATGACGCGCCGCGCGACATCCTCCGCGCGATCCCGGGTCTCGAAGTGAAGGAAATGGAACGCTCGCGCGAGAAGGGCCTCTGCTGTGGCGCGGGCGGCGGCCGTATGTGGATGGAGGAAAAGCTCGGCACGCGCATCAACCAGACGCGCATGCGCGAGATCGCCGACACGGGCGCGGGGTCCGTCGGCGT
>JANMPW010000593.1:0-2843 GCA_031370065.1 Acidobacteriota bacterium | reverse complement strand
GTTCAACATCTTCATGAACAACATCGAGCGCTTTCAGGTCGAGATGTCGAACTCCTCGAACGAGCTCATCGACTACTTCATCAAGCGCCGCGGCGCTGGCGCGCAGCTGAGCGCATAGGAGCCGATCCATGAGCATGGGTGGTGCCGGAGGCCGCGGGAAGCTTCAGAGTGACATCAACGTCACTCCCCTCGTCGACGTCTGCCTCGTTCTGCTGATCATCTTCATGGTGGTCACGCCCCTTCTGCAGAACGGCGTGAGCGTGCAGATCCCCCAGGCCGAGAGTCCGGACAAGAAGCCGGAGGGGCCGAAGCAGAAGCTCATCGTGGTCCAGTACGCCACCCCCCCGGCGTACCACATGGATTCCAAGCAGCGCTCGAAGGCCGAGCTGCAGACGGCGCTCGACGAGCTCTACCAGCGCAACCCCGCCACCGACCTCATGATCAAGGCGGACCAGCGGCTCAAATACGGCGACGTCAAGGAAGTCTTCAAGATGACCAAGGACGCCGGCTTCCAGGACGTGGGGCTCATCGCAGAGAAGAAGCAAAAGGGCGAGGGCGGCTAAGCCTTCCCCCACTCGAATCCAAGGAGATCTTCGGCATGGGAATGGGAGTCAGCAGCGCGGGCGAGTACAAGAGCGACATCAACATCACGCCCCTCGTGGACGTGGTGCTGGTGCTGCTCATCATCTTCATGGTCATCACCCCCCTGCTCCAGATGGGGTACGACGTGAAGGTGCCGCCGAAGAATCCGAACCAAGAGCCGAACACTCCGCCCCCGACTGACCTCATCATCGTGTCGCTGACGCCGCAGAACAAGATCTACCTGAACAAGGAAGAGGTCAACGCGCAGACGTTGTCCCTGCGCTTGACGGAAATCCTGAAGAACCGCGCGAACAAGACCATTTTCTTCTCGGGAGACGACGCCTCCAACTACGGCGAGGTCATCAAGGTGATGGACATCTGCCGCTCCGCCGGAGCCAAGAACATGGGTATCGTGATGGAGGCGGTCCCGGTAGGACAGTAGAGCCAGGTTCCAGTCCAGGTTCGGAGCCCCGCGAAGCGGGCGCTTGCCTGGCAAATCATTCTGATATTCTCCGGCTCCCGGCCCGGCCGAAAGCGCCGGTGCGGGCCCGAATCACGTAACAAACAGGAGTTCGACGAATGCCTTTCGAGCTGGCTTTGCCCCTCGTCCTGACGTTTTCCATCGGGTCGCTCTTCGTGGCCGGGCTCCTCGCGTCCTGGGTCCTCAAGAAGGACACCGGAACCGCCGCCATGCGGGCGATCTCGGACGCCATCAAGCAGGGCGCGGAAGCCTTCCTCCGGCGCCAGAACCGCACGATCGGTACGCTCGCCGTCGTGCTCGCCGTCGTGATCTTCCTCCTGTACGGGTTCGTCCGCGCCCACCACGCCTTCGATCCCGTGCCCACCGCCTTGCGCCTGGCTTTCTGGACCACCCTCTCCTTCGTCCTCGGCGCAGCCTGCTCGGTCATCGCCGGCTACATCGGCATGTGGGTCTCGATCCGCACGAACATCCGCACCGCCTCGGCGGCCCGGACGTCCCTCAATGACGCCCTCCGGATCGCGCTGCGGGGCGGCGCGGTGTCAGGCCTCTTCGTCGTCGCGATGTCGCTCTTCGGCGTCGGCGGCCTCTACTGGCTCGTCAGCCACTTCACCGAAGTGCCACCCGCTCAGATTCCGCTCTTGATCGTCGGCTACGGCTTCGGCGCTTCCTTCGTGGCCCTCTTCGCGCAGCTCGGGGGCGGCATCTACACCAAGGCGGCCGACGTCGGCGCGGACCTGGTGGGCAAGGTCGAGGCCGGCATTCCCGAGGACGACCCGCGCAACCCCGCGGTCATCGCGGACCTCGTGGGCGACAACGTCGGCGACTGCGCGGGCCGCGGCGCCGACCTCTTCGAGTCGACGGCCGCCGAGAACATCGGCGCCATGATCCTCGGCGCGACGCTCGCCGCCACGCTCGAAAAGCAGGGCATGGGCTTTTCGGCCGGCATCGTCGGCGTCATGCTCTTCCCGCTCGTCGCCCGCGCCTTCGGACTGCTCGCCTCGATCGTCGGCATCTTCGCCGTGAAGACCCGCGAGGACGCCGACCCGATGGCAGCCCTGAACCGCGGCTACTACATCACCTCGGTCCTCGCGATCGCGGGCTTCTTCGTGGCCACGAAGTGGCTGCTCGCCAACCCCACGCACCCGGACTCCTGGTGGATGTTCTTCATCTGCGGCATCATCGGCGTTCTCACCTCGATCGTCTTCGTGTTCATCACGCAGTACTACACCGAGTACAAGTACCGGCCGGTCCGCGACATCGCCGAGGCCTCGCAGACGGGGCCGGCGACCAACATCATCGCCGGCATCGCGGTCGGATTCGAGTGCACGCTGCCTCCCGTGATCGCGATCTCGATCGCGATCCTTTCCTCCTACAAGCTCGGCGCCGCGGCCCTGCCCGGCGGCGGGCTCTTCGGCACGGCCGTCGCGACGATGGGCATGCTGGGGACGGCCGCGTACATCCTCGCCATGGACACCTTCGGCCCGATCACCGACAACGCGGGCGGAATCGTCGAGATGTCGAAGCAACCCGAAGAGATCCGCAAGAAGACCGACCGCCTGGACGCCGTCGGCAACACCACGAAGGCCCTGACCAAGGGCTACGCGATCGGGTCGGCGGCCCTGGCGGCCTTCCTGCTCTTCTCGGCGTACCTCGATGAGCTCAAGAACTTCGGTGCGGAGCTGACCTCGGTCAACCTCGCCAAGCCCGAGGTCTTCGTCGCCGGCCTCATCGGCGCGATGCTCGTGTTCTTCTTCTCGGGCCTCGCCATCAGGGCGGTCGG
>JANMPW010000488.1:0-4996 GCA_031370065.1 Acidobacteriota bacterium | reverse complement strand
CGCTGTCGTTGGCGACGGCAATGCCTTCTTCGAAGCTCTTCACCTTCAGGACCGCGAGCACGGGGCCGAAGATTTCCTCGCACGCCAGGCGCGCCGCCGGCCGAATGCCGTCCACGACGGTGGGCATCACGAAGTAGCCCTGCTTCGGTCCGGCCGTGCCGCCCGCGACGATGCGGCCTTCCTTCTTTCCGATGGCCACGTACTCGAGGATCGTCTTATGCGCGCGCGCGTTGATGACCGCACCGACGTTGTGCTTCGGGTCGCGCACGTCGCCGACCGAGAGGGCCTTCGTCTTCGCGACGACTCGCTCGAGCAGGTCGCCGTGCACCTTGCTATGAACGATGAGGCGCGAGCACGCCGAGCATTTCTGCCCCTGGAAGCCGAAGGCGGCGGCAACGACGCCGCTGGCAACTTCTTCGACGTCGGCGGTCTCGTCCACGAGGATGAAGTCCTTGCCGCCCATTTCGAGGATCGCGCGCTTGATCCAGATCTGACCCGGCACGACGCGCCCGGCCTTTTCGCTGATCTGGACTCCGACCGCGCGGGAGCCCGTGAACGCGATCAGGCGCGTCTTCGGGTTTTCGACGAGCGCGTTGCCGACCGTGGAACCGCCGCCCGTCAGGAAGTTGAGCACGCCGTCGGGCACGCCCGCCTCATCACAGGCCTCGAGGAACATCGTCGCGATGCCCGCGGCGTCGGACGAGGGCTTCAGCACGACCGTGTTGCCGGCGACGAGCGCGGCGGTCGTCATGCCGCAGAGGATCGCGAGGGGGAAATTCCACGGCGGGATGACCACGCACACGCCGAGCGCAATGTGGTTGAGCTCGTTGCGCTCGCCGGGGAAGGGTGTCATCGGCTGGGGAAGGGCGAGGCGTTCCATCTCGCGCGCGTAGAACTCGCAGAAGTCGATCGCCTCGGCCGTGTCGCCGTCGGCCTCCGGCCAGGACTTCGACTCCTCGAGGACCATCATCGCGGAGAACTCGTGCTTGCGGCGGCGCAGGATCGCGCCGATCCGCAGGATGAGCGCCGCGCGCTCGGCCTCGGGCATCCGGCTCCAGGAAGCGAACGCCTTTGTGGCGACCTCCACGGCGCGCCCCGCGTCGGCGATCGTGCCCTCCGGGAAACGGCCGATCACCTGCTTGAAGTCGCTCGGGTTCAAGGACTCGAAGTGCTTCGCGGCCGGGATCGTTTTGCCGCCGATGACGTTCCTGCCCCGGATCGGCAGGCGCCTTTCGACCTTCGTGAGCGCGGCTCGGAAGGCGTTCCGGTTGGCTTCGACGGCAAAATCTGTCAGGGGCTCGTTCGAGAATTCAGGCAGCAAGATGACCTCCGGAAGAGGGAATTTATCAAAGCCGCGAAAGTAGAATGGGGGCGGTGCTCCCCATCGCGCTCCCAGGCCTGTCCGAAGAAGAGATCCGGCGCTACGCCCGGCACCTGATCCTGCCCGAAGTCGGGCTCGAGGGCCAGAAGAAGCTGAAGGCGGCGCGGGTCCTGGCCGTCGGCGCCGGAGGCCTCGGATCGCCGCTCGCGCTCTACCTCGCGGCGGCTGGCGTGGGCACGATCGGCCTGGTGGACTTCGATGTCGTGGACGAGACCAATCTCCACCGCCAGATCCTCTTTGGCTCCTCGGACGTCGGCCGGCCCAAGCTCGCCGCCGCGGCAGAGAGGCTGCGCGACGTCAACCCCAACGTTCGGATCGTGCCGTTCGAGCAACGGCTCACCTCCGAGAACGCCCTCGAGATCGTCCGCGACTTCGACGTCGTGGCGGACGGCACGGACAACTTTCCCACCCGCTACCTCGTCAACGACGCCTGCGTCCTCGCGGGCAAGCCGAACGCCTACGCTTCGGTCTTCCGCTTCGAGGGACAGGTCTCGGTCTTCTGGGCCGAGAAGGGGCCGTGCTACCGGTGCCTTTACGCCGAGCCGCCGCCGCCCGGCCTCGTGCCTTCCTGCGCCGAGGGGGGAGTGCTCGGGGTGCTTCCGGGGCTCCTCGGCGTCATGCAGGCGACAGAAACGCTGAAACTTCTCCTCGGCGTGGGAGAGCCGCTCATCGGTCGACTCGTCCTCGTGGACGCGCTGTCCATGCGCTTTCGGGACCTCAAGATCCGGAAGAATCCGGCGTGCGCCATCTGCGGTCCCAACCCGACCGTCACGGAGCTCATCGACTACGAGGCCTTTTGCGGCGCGCCGGCTCTGGTATCTTCTCCCGCCATGTTCGGACATGCGCCCGAGGTGACGGTCGAGGAGCTCAAGGCGATGCGCGAGCGCGGCGACGTGTTCGTGCTCGTGGACGTCCGCGAAGAGCGCGAGTGGGCGATTTCGGACCTGGCCGACTCCGTGAAGATCCCGCTCGGGGCCCTGCCGGACAGCCTCGACAAGCTCTCGAAGGACGACGACATCGTTGTCTACTGCCGCACCGGCGGGCGCAGCGGCAATGCCGTCCAGTTTCTGCTCGAGAAGGGCTACGACAAGTCGAAGAACCTCGTCGGCGGCATCAACAAGTGGGCGGAGCGGATCGACACGTCGCTTCCGCGTTACTGACGTGCGCCGCGTCGGCCTGATCTTCCTCGCGATCGGACTCGGCGGATTCCTCGTCGCCTCGCGCGATTACTCCCGTTACCAGGAAGCGTGGGAAACCGCGCGCTGGATGCTCGTCGGGGTCGCCGTCATGGGGTTGGTCTTCACGATCCTGCCCGGAAAGAAGGAGCCCTCGTAGGGGAGGGGCTTGGCCTTCCCGGGCGGTCCGAGGGCCGCCCCTACGGGACCGGGGCGGGCACGATCGCACCTTCCTTTTCGACGCGCGCGCGGAGTGTCAGCAACGCGTCGCAGATCCGGTCGAACGCCTTCTGCTTTTCCCCGCGGGTCTGCGGCGTCATCCCGAGGAACCGGCGTCCGGCAATCGTGCGGCGTAGAGACTCTGGGGCAGCGTCGAGGGCTCGGTGTCGGACAGATCACGGCGGGCTGCGGCAGCGGGAACTACTGCCCGAACGCGAGCATCGCGAACGCGCAGATGGCGGTCTTCCTCGTGAAGGCGTTCGACCTCCCCTATCTGCCGTAGAGGCGCGTCCTCAGACAGACAAAGGGCGCCGCGGGAGTGGCGCCCTTTTCATTCTGTCCCTGCGGGCTGCGCTCCCGAGGGGAGCCCCGCTACTCGGCGTTCGCGGTCAGGACCATCCCTTTCTTTTCGACGAGCCGAAGGTCGCTCGCTGGTGAACGGGGCGTCGCGTTCCTGCTCGAGCCGCCAGTCGGGCCGGACGCGACGGTCTGGGCGTGTCTCCGGTTTTCCTGTTGCCCGGCTTCAAGGTGGACCCTACTCCTTCTCTTTTTCTTCCTTCTCCCGTTCGCGCTTGCCCGTGGGCGGGGGCGCAAAGGTGGGGTCTTCGACCAGCCGGCCCTCCTTTTGCGCCCGTTCGCGAAGCGCAGCGAGCTTGTCGAGAACGCGGTCGAAGGCGAGCTGTTTATCCCCATGCGTCTGAGGTGTCATGCCGGCGAACTGGCGGGCCTGGATCTGCTGCACCTGGTCGAGCACCTGGATGCGAAGGTCGGTGTATTGCTTCGCGTAGAGGTTCCGAGGCAAGGTCGTCAGATCGCTCTTGTTCAGCACAAGCAGGAGCTCATCGAACTCTGTTGGGGAGAGCATCCACTCCCGAGTCGAGCCGGAAGCTCCAGCCGGAGCGGGGACGTGGTCATAGAGGCGGCGGCCGCTGATTCGAAGCACCCAATTCTCGGGCGCGCTCTCGGCCGATGTGCGGGTCTTGCGCTGGGCGAGAATCTCGAGAGCCTCGGGAGCGAGCGTCCCGTCGGCAAACTTCTCGAATCCTTCAGCGAAGCTCGAGACGCGGACTCCGTGAGCGGCGCCCTTCTTCGAGGCTTGGAGGAACTTTTCGGCGAGGCTCTCCAGCTCGCGAGACTGGTCGCCGCCCTCGAGCTGCGTCACCCTCTTCGTCAGCGCCCCGATCGAGACGATGATCCGGCCCTTCAGCGGTCCCTCGCCCTCCTCCTCTCCCCCAACCGCATTGGGGAGGGATCCGAAGCGGCTTTTCGCGAGTGCCTGGATCAGCGATCTCACGTCGGGTCGCGGCAGGCGAAACTGGGACTGGCGTTCCCACAGGCCGATGCCGTCGCCGTAGACTCGACACGAGGTGTACATGCCCTCGAATGGCCAACGGACGTCCACCATGACATCGTCGATGCCTGCTTTGTCTTTGAGCCGTTTTTCGAGCAGCGGCGCGATTGGGTCGCCCTGAGGGTTCTGCGCCGTCTTCTTCGCCTCGGGCTTCTGCGAAGCCCGCCCCTCGGCCAGACCGGCGCCCGTCAGCCACAGCGCCACCGCGATTCCCGCAAGCCCTCTGAGCCAGGGCTCTTGCATCATTATGTCCCCTCCCTTCGCAACGGGCTCCCGTTCGTCCTCAACCCGCGCTGGTCGTTTCGCGATCGTCCTCGAGCAAGCGATTCACCTTGGCCGCCAGGATGAAATCGTTCTCGTGCAGGCCGCCGATCTTGTGCGTCCACAGCGTGAGGTCCACCTTGTTCCAGTGCACGGCGATGTCGGGGTGATGGCCCTCCCGCTCGGCCACGTCCGCGACCCGGTTCAAGAATTTCATGGCTTCGACGAAATCCTGGAACTCAAAGCGATGCACGAGGCGCGTCGCGTTTTCCTCGAGCCGCCAGCCCGGGGCCGCGGAGAGAAGGCCGCGCGCCGCTTCCGGCGAGAGCGGCTCGACACCTCCACGGCAGGGCACGCAGGACTTCGAGGCCAGTTTTTCCATGTCGTCGACCATGCGGTTTGGACCCCCCCGGGCCGGATCCTATCTCCGGAGCAACCTGCAAGCGGCAGTTGACCCGGGAGGCCCGTCCTTAGATAATCCGCGTCCCCAAGACGACTGGGAGGTCGTTCAATGGTAGGACGACTGGCTCTGGACCAGTTAATCGGGGTTCGAGTCCCTGCCTCCCAGCCAATACCGTCGCCGTCGCTGCGCTCCGGCTCCCGCGGCGC
>JANMPW010000431.1:0-1896 GCA_031370065.1 Acidobacteriota bacterium | reverse complement strand
GCAGGCTCCCGGATTCTCATGACGAGCGACAACGGCAAGGTCGGGATCGTCACCCTCTCGTCCGGATCCGAGAAGGAGCGGGACCTGTCGCATCTGGACTGGTCGCTCGTCCGGGATCTCTCTCAGGACGGCCGGCTGCTGCTCTTCGACGAGTCCGGGGAGGGCGCGGGGTCCCGTCAGGGCGTGTACCTGCGCAAGACGGACGGCTCGCCGGCGGTGCGTCTGGGCGACGGAACGGCTTGCGGAATCTCGCCCGACGGGCGCTGGGTGTTGTCGCTGTCCTTCGATGAGTCCGGTTCCTCCTCGGGCGATGCCGGGGGGAAATACAAGCAGGTCGCGCTGCTGCCCGCGAAGGCGGGACAGCCGAAGTTCCTTCCGGCGCACGGATTGAACCTCCACAGGGCGAGCTGGATGCCGGACGGCAAGAGGGTACTGCTCGCCGCCAACGAGCCCGACGGCGCGGTGCGTCTCTACTCCCAGAGTCTCGAGGGCGAAAAGCCGGTGCCGATCACGCCCGAAGGGATCACCATCGGATCGTTCCCCGTCTCGCCCGACGGGAAACGCGTCGTGGCCCAGACGGGGGATGGCGCTCAGTACCTCTTTCCCCTCGAGGGCGGGCAGGCCGAGGCGGTCGCGGGTCTGGGCCCCGATGATCGTCCGATCCGCTTCTCGTCGGATGGCCGGTCCCTCTACGGCTTTCGCCGCGGAGAGCTCCCATCCCACATTTTCCGGCTCGACCTCGCCTCCGCGGAGAAGACCCGTGTCCGCGACCTGATGCCCGCCGATTCCGCGGGAGTGGTCGAAATCGTTTCCGTGGTCCTGACCGCGGATGCATCGAACTACGCATACAGCTACCATCGCATCCTGTCGGACCTGTTCCTCGTGGAGGGAGTGAAGTGACTCTGGCTGCTGGAACGAAGCTCGGCCCCTACGAGATCCTCGCGCCGATCGGTGCGGGCGGAATGGGGGAGGTGTATCGAGCGAAAGACCCGCGGCTCGGGCGCGAAGTGGCGATCAAGGTACTGCCGGCGCTCTTTTCGCAGGACGCGGACCGGCTGCACCGGTTCGAGCAGGAGGCGCGGGCGGCGGGGATCCTGAACCATCCGAACATCACGGCGGTCCACGACATCGGCTCGGCCGACGGGGCGCCGTACATCGTCACGGAGCTGCTCGAAGGCGAGACGCTGCGCCAGCGGATCTCCACGGGCCCGGTCCCCGTGCGCAAGGCGATCGACTACGCGGTGCAGATCGCGAAGGGGCTCGCGGCGGCGCACGACAAGGGGATCGTGCACCGGGATCTGAAGCCCGAGAACCTGTTCCTGATGAAGGACGGGCGCGCCAAGATCCTCGACTTCGGCCTCGCGAAGCTAAAGGCGGAAAAGGACTCGGGCTCCCAGACCGATCTGCAGACCATCTCGGGGACGGAGCCGGGCGTCGTCCTGGGAACGATGGGCTACATGGCCCCCGAGCAGGTCCGCGGCAAGGCCGCAGACGCGCGCTCCGACATCTTCGCCTTCGGGACGATCCTCTACGAGATGCTCTCGGGCCAGCGCGCGTTCCGCGGCGACTCGGCGGCGGACACGATCACGGCGATCCTGACGAAGGAGCCGCCCGATCTCTCGCAGACCAACAAGGAGATCCATCCGGGACTCGACCGGCTCGTGCGCCACTGCCTCGAGAAGAATCTCGAGGAGCGCTTCCAGTCGGCGCGCGACATCGCGTTCGACCTGGAGTCGCTTTCGGGAATCTCGGCGCCGGCCGCTGCCGTGCCGGTGTCCGCGTCGGTGCCGGCGGCGCGGCGGCGCTGGATCGGGCCGGTGCTCGTCGCCGCGGCCGTCGCGCTCGCCGCCGGGCTCGCGGGCGGCTATCGCTTTGGCAAGAAGGCCGGCTACGTCC